>NZ_CABSQO010000003.1:0-143599 GCF_902479755.1 uncultured Tissierella sp.
TAGAGCAATTCTATGAAGATATTGTACTATTTTTTCATATTTAGTTTACAGAGCCTTTTTAATATTATTGTATATTCAATTATCTTCTATATATAGCAAGAACCATGCCATACTTTTTATCACTTTTTCTAAGTAAATAAAAAAAGCGCCTATGGGCGCGTTAAAGGTAGCTTTTCTTGATATTAAATTATCGATATTAAAATATTAAAGTAAAACTTTAATATTCGTTATAAAAAAGTCATCTCAATAATGAGACAACTTTTAAAAAATTATGTCTATTTTTGTCGTTTAGTGTCCTTTTTATCTATCGTCTCATTATTGAGATAATTCTCATGATTGAGACAGATATTATACTCCTTTATTTTTCTATATAATGTTGCTCTGCTAATGTCTAATTCTTTACAAACACAACTGATCATTTGATCTTTTGTGTTAGAACAAGAATATTTATTTATACATCTTATAATAATTTCCTTTTCTACTATACCTAAAGAGATGGATAAAGATTCACCATCAAATCGTTTAGTAAAGCCTTCATTCTTAGGTTCAAGACGTTTTTCTATCACTTGACTACTTATTAGACTTCCAGTTTCAAAATTACATGCATATTCTATAAGGTTTTGCATCTCTCTAACATTACCAGGCCAATGATATTCCATCATTAGATTAATAGCCTCTTGTGTTAGACCACGGATATCTTTGTTAAGCAGTTTAGAATAATACTTGATAAAATGGTTTGCAATATATAAGATATCTTCATGTCGTTTGACCAATGGAGGAACCATTATAGGTATTACATTTAATCTATAATATAGGTCTTCCCTAAAAAGCCCTTCTTTAACTCTCTTTAGCAAATCTTTATTTGATGCAGCAATGATCTTTACATCAACTTTTTTTACAACATTGCTGCCTATCCTGCAAACTTCTTTTTCTTGTAAAATCCTCAATAGTTTTACTTGAAGATCATAGGGAATGTCTCCAATTTCATCCAAGAAAACTGTCCCTTTATCTGCTACTTCAAATTTACCAATTTTGTTAGCATATGCTCCAGTGAAAGCCCCCTTCTCATAACCAAAGAATTCACTTTCAAATAAATCATAAGGAATAGCTCCGCAGTTAATAGGGACAAATGCGAAGTCCCTCCTGTCACTGGAATTATGTATAGCTCTCGCAAATAATTCTTTGCCTGTCCCACTTTCCCCCTGAATCAATATATTAGATTCAGATAAAGCTGCCTTTTCAGCTAATCGCTTCACTTCTAAAAATTCTTTCGAGATTCCTAAGATATTATCAAACTTTAGCCTGATATGATTTTTTTCAATGGATTGCATAACTTGCTTCTTGAAATAATCTATATTTTGAATAGTTAACATTATTTCTTTAGAATTACTATCCATATTTAAATAAGTTATGGTCACAAGAAGCGTATATTTTATTCCAAGAATATCTATGGCAATTTCACAGGGTCGTATACATTGTCCTGATTCCAATAACTCTTGAAGCTTCTTATGTTTCCTTATCTCGCTTACAAAATCATCTATATTTTCAATACCAACTTCAGCAAATATACCCTCTAGTGCATTGTTTGTATATAATACCTCTCCACTGTCTGTATATAAGATTACACCTGAGTTTATGGTATTTAAGATACCGTTCATTCTTTGTGCATATCTTTTCTTAGATAGATCCATTTGATACTGATCATATTTACCGCCTAATAAAGATGCCATCTTTTCAAGGTAGTTTAAATAAATATCTCTATTACTTTGTATTCGATGTTTTTGCTCATCATTAAATGCTATAACACCTAAAACACCAATTATCTTCTCCTTACACTTAATTGGTACACAAATCTTAGCTAATTCCTGACAATGAATACGATTGGTGCATCTATTATATATAGATTCATTTTTACAATGATTTATAATAACAAAAGATTCATCAGATAAAAGACAACTTTCAAATGCAGAGTTCTTCGCAATTTTATTATTAAGTTCTTTCTTATATATTCCAGTTCCAGCTATCCGATCCATATTTTCATTCATCATCGTAACATCTAAATTAAGAACCGCCTCAATAGCTTCAGCAATCTTTTGTGCTAAGTCATAATACTCTTGTAATTCTAATTCGTTAATCATGGCGTCCTCCTAAAAACACTTATTTGAAAATCTTATAATAAGTATATTATATATAATTAATATGAATAACTGCAATAGAGCTCATATGGTAAATTTTATAATGCTTAAATTAAAATGAGGATTCTTATCCAAAAGAATCCTCATGTCTCCTATATTTACAATACTTCTAGATATAATAAATGCATCTAAGATATTATTCCTAATATATTTAAAGAATCCAAAACACTCTTAATTAATCAAGCCTTATATCTTATATTACATATACATTCATAATAAGCTGCATTATTACCCATATCGGAATATCTCTCAGAGATAAGTCTATTAACTCCTCCCAATCTTTGTATCCACCATCCCTGATATATCATCAGTATATCTCTTCTTATGCTGTCATTATACTCAACTACACAATCTAAACTACCAGTATCTGTGAATACTTCAGCTACTGAGCCATTCCTTATACCCATCTTAGATCCAGTTTCACTGTGCATATATACGATAGGTAACTGTTTTTCATCCACTAGAACAAAGTGCTGGGAATTAAGCGAATCTTTAGTATGTGGAGTAAGCAGATAAAAAGGATATTCTTCATTTGGTTCTACATCTATACTTTTATATACAGGGAGAGGTTCAAATCCCTGATTTTTAGCTAGGTTAGAATAAAGTTCATATTTCCCACTAGGTGTTTGAAAGTTTTTATCATGCCAAGCCACAGGAGTAGCTCCAGGTACTATTATTGGACCTGACTTTATATCATCTATAGTTATACCCGTTAAGTCAGTCATTGGCTTTAGTGCCTTTTCTATCCACCACTCACTATTCTCTATAGGAAAGTTTTCTAGTTTCAATCTCTTAGCCAATTCATTCCAAATCCACAACTCAGATGGTATCCAAGGATTTGGTTCTATTACCTTATTACAATAATTTATATAATTGTGATTAGATGGAGGACAAATTATATTATCTTCCTCTAAAAAATGACGACAAGGTAAAACAACGTCAGATAGATTTGCTGTATCTGTCATGAACATATCTATAGTAACCTTAAATCCTACCTTTTCAAATGCCCTAGTCATTCTGTTACTATCCATAAATTGAGTTAATGGATTAGCTCTAGTAGTAAATATAATCTCTACCTTTGGGTCTTCTGCTGTTTCAATAAATTCAGCCATTTTAGGTCTAGAAAATACTCTATGATGCTTTCTTAGTGTCTCTCCCGACAGAAGCTCATGATCAACATAATCATTCATCCTGCTATTATTATAATTTACTCCTCCGCCACTTATTCCAATATTTCCAGTTATTGCACCTAAGGCGTCAATGGTTCTAACAGTATAGCCTCCATTTGTATATCTTTGTATTCCAAATCCAATTATAATAGAGGAAGGCTTAGATTTGCCATATTTATCTACAAGAACTTCAATATCTTCCATAGGAACACCAGATATTTTAGCCCCTTTCTCTAGGGTAAAATCCTTTATATAACTCCTAAACTCATCAAAACCTACTACATACTGATCTATAAATTCCTTGTCAATCAATCCCCTTTCAATAAGGATATTTGCCATTGTAAGAGCCAATGCTCCGTCGGTCCCTGGCAATGGGGATATATGCATATCTGCTAGTTTTACTGTATTTGTCTCCAAAGGGTCTATAACTATGATATATGATCCCCTTCTCTTTGCTTCCTTTAAAAACGGAACAAGATGAAGTCCAGTATCCATAGGATTTCTTCCCCATATGATGATAGTCTTTGAATTTACAACGTCAGAAATTTCATGGCTTAGAGATTTTCCAAAATCATATCTTTGACCTTCACTTCCTGCTCCTACGCATAAACTGCCTATTGCAGCAGTAACTCCGCCATATGCACTAAAAAATCTATTTTCCACTTTTTTAAGTAGTCCTACGTTACCTGCGTGATTACAATGTAACAAGGCAGTAGTAGGGCATGTTTCCCTCAACTCATAAAGCTTACTTGCTACGAGATCCAAAGCTTCCTTCCAACTAGCCCTTTTCCATCCATTCTTCTCTTTTATCAACGGTTCTCTAATTCTGTCTGGATGGTTTATCATATCCATATACCTCATACCCTTGGCACATAAAACATTACCTGTAATATGGTTTCTATTATCTCCTTTAAGAGATATAATCTTATTATCTGATACAGTAGCTAAAATAGAACATGAATCCCAGCAATCCAAGGTACAAGAAGTACTTATTTTCATTTCATTATAGTTCATTATCAACACCTCAAAATAATTATATCAAACTGGAGAGTTTTTTTCTCTAGTTAATTATATTATCTAATTTTTATAAATTTCTTCCAAATTTAAAAACCCCAAGACTACATTCAAAGCCTTGGGATTTCTATATTATTCTGCTGGATTAATAACAGTTATTCTTCCTTCTAATTCTGGAGATACTGTTTTAACTTTCATTAGATATTCTACAAAAACATCTCTTAAATAAAGCTTAGTTCTCAATGTTTCTGTTGTTTCATCCTTAAGCATAGTGAAATTATCTCCTCCACCTGTTAAGAAATCATTTGATACAACCTTATAAACTTTATCCATTTCTATAGGTTTATCATCTACTAATACTTCTGTTACCCTTGAACCTACTTCCTTAGATGCATCAAATGTATATTTAAGTCCTGCTACTTGTAAGAAGCCACCTGCTGCTCCTGGATACCAAGATACTCCATGCTCTAAAGTCTTCCATATAGTTTCACCAGTAGCTTCTACTACAACTACTGTATTATCAAATGGTAAAACTGCATACACATCATTCATAGTAATAGGCCCTTGGGCAATACTTGCCCTTACTCCACCACCATTTTGAAGAGCAATATCAGCACCAGTTATATCTAATAAGCTATCTGCAATTAAATTTGCTAAATTAGATTCTTTCATTCTTGCTGTTCCTCTTTCACCATCTAAGGCTACAGTAGATTCTCCTACTACTTCTTTCATCTTTTCATCTAATTGAGTCTTATATTTCCCTATTATGCTTTCTGCTACTGGATCATTTTCAAGATTTTCAGTTAAGAAAATATGTGCAAAATTAAGACCTATCATTTTATTATCTAATACATTAATATTTATCTGATTTAATACTTCTGCATGTTTTCCAGGAGAAATTAACCAAGTTCCTTCAATATCTTGTGGAAATCCAACTACGTCTTGTCCACCACCGATTTCTATATCAATACCCTTTACCTTTGTAGGAAGTATCGGATTGTTTCCATGAATATGTGCAAGAGTTATTATTATATCTGTTTCATCCTTAATAGCATCTATAGCATTTTGTGTAGCTTCAAATTGCTCTTTAAAAGTAATTCCTTTAACATTATTAGGATGAGTATATACATGACTCATATCATCTGTTATACCAACAATCCCTACTTTAATTCCATCTACTTCCTTTATAATAGATGGTTTTAAAAACTCTGGATATTTTTCTTCAAAATAAGTATTTGCTGATAAGAATGGGAATTTAGCATTACCAGCATTTCTCTTCATAACCTCAAATGGGAAATCGAAGTCGTGATTTCCTAATGCCATAGCATCATAGCCCATTTCATTCATTACTTCTATAGTTGATGCCCCTTCAAATAAATTAGCAATATTAGTATTATAAGGTGCATCACCACCGTCTATTAATAAAGTATTAGGCTGTTTTTTTCTAAAATCTTTTATAATCTTACTCATTTTAGAAAGTCCACCTATTTCTCTTTCCATTCCTGTTGCTTTATATGGTTCCAAATGACCATGAATATCAGATGTTGCAAATACAGTGATTACTTTAAAATTAGGATTAGATAAGATATTGTGAAGAAGATATGCAGCTTCTTCTCTATTTATCAACTCATCAGAAGTAGCAAATTCCTTAGAAACAAGACCTAAATCAACCATTTCTTGAATGAAATCAATTTCTTTATCTACTCCAAGTACTACCTTAGCTATCATCTCAGTAAATTTTGTTTTTGTAAGAGTATCATTTGGTTTATATTCATTACCAACAACTTTATCTGCCCTTACCTTCAGTAATCCTTCAATATAATTCATTCCCCAATGATTAACTATATCCTTTGAAGAAGGAATAGAGAATGCATCTGTTATTACTTCTAGCGGATTGCTATAGCTAAATTTCTTTTCTAGCTCTGTATTTTCCACCATAAGTGGTTCAATTTCAGATAGCTTAAAACCTCTTACTAATAATGCAGCAGCCTCTGCCTTTGTTAATATTCTTTCAGGATAAAACTTATTATTAGGGTTAGAGCTAATAACACCCTTAGTGTGTAACTCCACTATAGCTTGATTATAAGGTGATTCTCCAATATCATTGAAAACAATCTCCTCTGCTGCTAATGTTGGCATACCAAGTCCTAATACTAGAATGATCGCCATAAAAATGCTAATAAATCTTTTACTCATTGTCATGCCCCCTTAATTTATTATGGTCTATTAAATTATAGTATATATAGGTTAAGGGAACAAGACCTTCGCGTTAAATATTGGTAAATTTAAAACATAAAACCTGTCCCTATATTTCACGGAGACAGGTTTTATTAATTCAACTATTCAAACAGCTCAATATAAGTGAACAAGATATACTCTATTTTTAAATATATTGTTTCTTAAAGTTTTCTCCTATGGCATCTGCAGCCAATATTGCTGCATATACATCTTCTGCTGTTACCTTAAATGGCATATAGTGAATAGTTTCACCTTCTGCACAGCTTAATTCTGCTGCTTCCATTAATTTTTCATTTGATACATTAGCCATATTTAAATCTGCTAATGTAGTTGGAAGACCTACCTCATTACAGAAATATAGCACTTCATTTAATTCTTCTATAGATGCATTTTCTAATACTAATTGAACTAATACACCAAAAGCAACTTTCTCACCATGATATAAATCATGAGCCTCTTCTATAACAGTTAATCCATTGTGAACAGCATGAGCTGCACCAAGTCCTCCACTTTCAAATCCAAGACCGCTCAGAAGCGTATTTGCTTCTACTATTTTTTCCACAGCCTTAGTTACAACTTTCTTCTCTATGGCCAATTTTGCCTTCAAGCCTTCATTTATCAATGTATCATAGCATAAATTTGCTAAAGCAATTGCAGCATCTGTCGGAAGTCCACCAGCCATAGTAGTTGAACCTGATTGAGAACTGGCCCTAGCTTCAAATTTTGTAGCCAAAGCATCACCCATACCTGCAACAAGTAACCTTGCTGGCGCAGATGCAACTGCCTCTAAATCAATCAATACAACATCTGGATTCTTTGGTAAAAGTAGATATTCATCAAATGCTCCTTCGTCTGTATATAATACAGATAAGGCACTACAAGGTGCATCAGTACTTGCAATAGTTGGAACTATGACTACTGGCAAACCTTGATAATAAGCAACAGCTTTTGCAGTGTCATGGATTTTCCCTCCGCCTATACCGATAATAACATCTACACCTATTGATTTTACTTCTTCTTCAAGTCTTTTTATCTCTCCTTTTGAACATTCACCATTAAATTTTGCAAAATGAATATTAACAGAGTCTCCAAAACTTTCCTTCACAGTTTCTCCAAATCTTTTATGACCTGATTCACTAATTATAATAAAGAAAGATTTTCCCAAATGTCCTACATGATCTTTAATTCTCTTTAATTCGCCAGCACCTTGTATATATTTTCCCGGAGAAATTATAATTTTTGTCATAAGTACCACTCCCTAATTGTTTTTAATTAATATACCCTTGATTGACAATTAATAATCAAGCTATAGATATGTTTTATATGGAATTATAATAATATAGATAAATGATAGTATGGAGTAGTAAACCGATTATATAATCATTATGGTGATATAAAAATACCCTAAGGCTTATGATCACTAATAGCCTTAAGGTCTGTTAGATTAATGGCTCTATATTAAATATCTAAATAATAAGCAAACACAATAAATACTTAACAATCTTAATATTATCTTTTCACCCTTACCATTTGTCTTAATTTTAATAGGAAATGATATATTATTTTTCAAAGGGTAAAATAACTTTACTCCTCTAGTAGTAAATAAATCTGCTATTATATGTAGTACATATCCTATAGCAAAACCAGAATATACAGAGGTTAATCCATAATTCACTGTTCCCAGTGTAACTATAGATGTAGATGCTAGAAAACCTACTATACTATGGGTAAAACCCCTATGACTAGATATCCCTATGAGAAAGGATATTAGTCCTAAATAAAGAAAGATACTTATTTGATTTGAATAATACAAATACATAAATAAACTGCCTAAAGATAGATAAAATAATATCCTATAAAAATTATTATTAACCAATAGTATTTTTTGATTTAATTTACCCTTAGGATGATCTAAATCAGGAATTAAAGAGCTTACTGCTGAAGCCAGTACTACTATTAACTGATTTTCTACTGGCTGACCAAAGGATACTGTTAATGCTGCAGTGATTCCTATTACTACATGTGTTTTTCCCGTCATAAAACTCCTCCATAGATGTCATTTTCATATACCTGCCTAATTAGTATACTTTATTATAGAGAAAAGAACAAGTATTCCATTTAATATAAATTTATATTTCTCTATTATATCTAGATATAATCAATACAGTTTTATACCTTCTAGTTCCTTATGGCTTAAATAAACCTGTGGTATAATAATGATAATCAGTCTCTCTCTCATTGACCACTAGAGTAGAATCCTTTAAGGAGAAATTCTTATCATATCTATATAAATATCCATCTCCCAGTATGATAATATCTTCATCATCTAACTCTAACTGTTCTATATTATGTGTAAATTCAACTATATCACTATTTTTATCATCGACATTAAATATACTAATTTTATTTCCTATAACTCCTACAGGATCAAAATGGGTGATAAGTAATTTGTCATTATATCCCATTATTTGGAAAGGAAAGTTTTCTTTTAAGTCATATATTCTAACTTCTCCACTTTCTCTATTGTATTCACATAATTTATTTATCGGTTGACTT
Source organism: uncultured Tissierella sp. (assembly GCF_902479755.1). Classification (NCBI taxonomy): domain Bacteria; kingdom Bacillati; phylum Bacillota; class Tissierellia; order Tissierellales; family Tissierellaceae; genus Tissierella; species uncultured Tissierella sp. The sequence continues at coordinate 9,173 of NZ_CABSQO010000003.1, forward strand.
TCTGTACCTTCTATTGAATGAGATGCTGAAAAGTATAATTTATTGTCTTTCATTACTGTATCATATTGTCCAAATCCAATATCTGTAATATCTATTTTTTCTAAGATATTTAAAGTATCAGCATCTAGTCTATAAAGAGATGAATTCATTTTTCCATTTTCATTGCTTTCACCAAAGGCAAATAATTCATTCTCATAAATTTCAATATAGCTGATATAGGTGTTAGGTATTTCTACTTTAGATAGTTTCTTTGTTTCCCTATTACATCTTACAATATTTGATACAAAGTTCATGGTATTAACACCATAAATATAGCTATCATCTACAGCAATACTATTCATGTTCTGTAACCCAGTATTATATTTTTTTATTTTCATCTTATCCAAATCATATTCCATAATAAAGGTAAGTTCTTTTTTACTATAAAGTCCTTTAGGAACAATAAACATACTATTTTTAAAAACTTGAGGCAAAGAAAATCCATCTCCCATAGATCCATATTTAATTTTTTCCTCACCTATCTTTTCCAAGTTATCATCATAAAATGATATATATGAGTTATTCTCTTGACCTGTAGTTTCAATCACTCCATACTTATAATTAAAACCCTTTCCCTTAAAGCTCATATTGTTACATCCTGATAATAGGAATAAGATAAGAATTGTAGCTATAAGAAAATTATTTCTTCTATACATTTGTTTCCCTCCTAGGTAATAATAGTGGACATACTAAATGTATATCCACTATTATCTAAAATTATTATTCGTAAAGTTAGTTTTCGTATATTTTTGATGTTCTGCTAGTATTTACTAACTCCATAGGATGAACTGCAACTCCATAGGAACCAGTATCTAAATCTATTCCATATAAATCTAAAAAGGCTGCCCAAACTAACTGAGAACAATAGAAGGAACTCCTTGTTGAAACATTTAAGTAATTCCAGTTATAGCTTTTTCCTCTTTGTCTATAACACCAATCAGCAGCATTGCTATCTTGGGTCGTAGTTGTTCCACTTACAGTTACTCCATAACATTTTGATCTAGTTTTATTCCAATCATTAGGTCCTGTAGTTACTCCGCCAGATAAGGATTCAACAACTGTTGTGCTAGTATAGATAATAGCTGCATGACCTGTAGGGATAATGCCCTTAAATTTGTCAGGTGTAACTAAAATAACTCCTTTTCTTGTTGGATATGTGCCATAGGCAGAAAGTTCAATGCCTTTGGAATTTTCTGAATTTTTATCTTGCACTAAAGGTACTTTTGCTGCCTTTTCCCAATCTTCTTGAACTTGCTTCATATCAATGGTGTAATTATCACTACCATTGGCAAACACTGGAGAGACATTTGTCAACACCAAAATCATCATTAAAAGAACACAACTTAACAAACTTACCCTTTGCCTTTTCATTTCAAATCAACCTCCAACAATTTATTTTTTCCGTATAAAAACTTATGCATGATTATCTTTTAATATTCATTGAAATGAAATTACTTTCTTTTTTATTGCCTATCTAGTGATGATTACTCTCGCATTATAAACTACTTCCTGCTCCTTTATTTTCATTGACCTATCCTCATAACACCTACTTACTATATTACCATTTCTCATATGCTTATCTATTGTAGATAAACTACATAAGCATGGAATGTAGACACCATTAGATAAATATACTACAGTGGATTCTTTTTCTTCTCTAATTTTTTCTATATGTCTCATATTAATATATCCAAAGGCTCCATCATTCTTATACATGGGCACTCTAGTCTTGAAAGGTATGAAAACATCTCTCTTACTTAATGGAATAGGTACTAGATTTGGTGATGATACTAAAGCTCCATATCTCTTCTTCAATTCCTTTAAATCAATCATATAATGTTTACCAATAAGACGTAGAATCGTTTTAATACTTTTATCTAGTATTAATGGTTCTAAACCCACAGCATAAATCTTAGTACAGTTCCCCCTGTTATCTACGTACTGCGGCAAAATTGCCATCAGTTCTTCATTAAGTACTCTTTCCATCATATTCCCTCCTCTTTTTTAACAGTTATTTAACTCTTAGACTTATAATAACAGAACATATGTTTTATTGCAAGTCCTTTGAAAAAAATAAGGACTTTTATTTAGTCACTAAAAATCCGTCTTATTCTTCCCATGACTTGTTATAAATCTGCTTTTCCAATTTAAGTAATAACCAGATATATTAATCCTAAATAATTGTGCACTGTGAATTGTCAAAAAGGGAGTGAATAATATGTTGGATAAATTAATTGAAGAAGCTAGAAAAGGAAATAGGGCGGCAGCAGGAGAAATTATCAATAGATTGCAGCCATTGGTTATAAGCTCAATTAGAAAATATTATAATAATGGAAAAGAGTATGAGGATTTAATACAAGAAGGTAATTTAATGATTTTGGAAAGTTTAAAGAGCTATGACTCTACTAGGGCCGTACATTTCTTAGGATATATAAAATTGAATCTCAAATATCTATATCTAAATAAACATAAAAGAAAAATACATCTATCCCTAAACGACTCGATAGCAGATGGAGAACTGGAAATCATAGATATTCTAGTATCAGATGACAAAGCTGCACTGGATATAGTATTAGAAGATGAAAGAAATATCCAGCTTAACAAAGCTCTAGAAAAGCTTACTGAAAGGCAGAGAGAAATAGTAATTCTTTATTATGTAAAAAATATGAGTATTGGTTATATAGGAAGTAAGCTTGGTATAAGCTACAGAACTGTGGTAAATACAAAGACTAGAGCCTTAGAAAATTTAAAAAAATGGATAAGGTAAGGAAAGAGCCAGTTCCTAAGAGCTGGCTCTTTAATGTGGGACATAAGGTTGCATAAATATAGTTAGATATCATCTGTCCCAGTTATTCAATTTCAATTTTTTTAGTATTGCCTGTATTTTCTTTTTTAGAAACTGTAATATGAAGAACTCCATTATCTAATTTTGCTTTTACTTCATCAGATTTAGCTTCATCTAAATATATAGCACGACTCATTGAACAATACCTGCTCTCTTTGTAAACATAGTTCTTCTTTTCCTCACTAATATTCTCATCTCTTGCCACAGAAATACTAAGTCTACCATCATTTAGTTGAATATCTATTTCCTCTTTTTTCACACCAGGAAGTGCCGCTTCTACTATATACTCCTTATCATTCTCTTGAATGTCTATTTTAAATGACCCATTTCCACCAATTCTGTTAGAGGACCAATTATAATTAAAAAAGTCGTCCATTATGTTGTATAAGTCCTCAAAACGAGAATTAAATATACTTGTGTTTCTTCTGTTAAAAGGTACTAATCCAGACATATTTAACAACTCCTTTTTATATTATTTAATATTTCATTAGCACTCTAAGTCACCGAGTGCTAATTTCTACATATAATATACCATTTATTCAAGATTATGTCAACCTATTTTCTTGATTTATATAAAAAAATAGAAAACCAATTCCCTTGATTGATTCCCTATTTTCCCTTTAATAAATAATGATTTATTCTCTAACTACCTCAACTAATGCCTCAACTATTTCTTTTTCATACCATATGCCTGAATAAGTTCTAAGTTCTTGGATGGCATCATTAACACTCATAGGCTTTCGATATGGTCTATTAGATGTCATAGCGTCAAAACTATCTGCAACTAAAATAATTTTGGCCTCCACAGATATTTCTTTGCCTTTTAGACCAAAGGGATAACCACTGCCATCAATTTTCTCATGATGCTGCAAAATAATTTTAGCAACTTCTTTATCTCCAATTGTCTCCATGACTATATCATGTCCCCTCTGAGGATGTTTTTTTATGAAATTAAATTCTTCTGCAGTCAATTTTCCAGGTTTGTTTAAAATTTCAATAGGGACATCGATCTTCCCTATATCATGAATTTTACCTATAAATAAGACATTTTGAACAACCTCATCTGAAAGCCTTAAATAAGTTGCTATTTTAACAGCTAAATTCCCTGTACTGTTACAATGTTTCTCTGTATAATGATCTTTTTTCTGAATCATATCCATAAGCTCCATGACCTTATTCATTTTGGATACTTGCTCCATGAAAAAACTCTTTTTTCTAATCATCAAGAGTTCTGTATCTTCCTCTACACTGAGGTGATGGGTTTCTTTTAAATTCTTAAAGGTATAATGTTCTCCCCCTAAAATATAAGACTTTGTATTAGTATGATAAAGTTTACCACTTAATACAAAGACTGCATTCATCGAATTCTCACATTCATATGGCTGACAAATCACCGAATGCCCTGCATGTATGTAAGATTCAAAGATTTCAAAATCACTATCTTGAATCATAAGTTTAAATCTTCCTGCTTTGTTTATATCTTCTTTTATGGCTTCACCGTTTTTATAGATTTTAAAACCATCCATGTTGTACCTCCGTGTGAGTTTTCATTAGAACATAAACTTATGAATAATCATTGCTATTACAGTTAGATATTGACTTATTATAATTAAAATAATTATACCAAATATTTCTACAATTTCCAACAAAGTTGTATATAATACGACAAAAGAAAAAAGTTAGCTTTAGCTTAATCTTCACTAAAATCCTAACTCTCTTTCTTTAATATTCTAAGAAAAAAATTTAAATTGTAAATCAATGCTTTCAGGATGTAACTCTAATATAATATAAGAATACCATCTTTCTTGACGTTTATTGGTCAATGACCCAGGATTCAACATCAATATTCCCTTTTTAGTTTTAACTAATGGTTGATGGCTATGACCAAATATGATTATATCCACATCATCTTCTCTGAATTTTTCATAGGCTCGATCTAAAGTATTGCTACTAGTACCATGTCCATGAAAAATCCCTATTCTATAGCCCTCTATAGTGACTATTTCTTTTTCCTTTATCAGATTTTTTACTTCAGGTTCATCTACATTTCCCCACACTCCAATAAAATTCTTGTACTTTTGTAATGCTTCTATGACTTCTATACTTATATAATCACCTGAATGAACAATGATATCCACTTCCTTAAAATAAGTATCTAGAAAGTCAATAAAGCTAGAGATATTTTTTGTAATATGAGTATCAGAAATAATACCTATTTTCACTTAATTTTCCTCCTATATTCATAATTATATATTTTAGATATTTCTTTTTTCCAATAAAGCCCTTAACCTCATAGTATTGAGAATCCATTCTAATTATTCCCAGTATTTAGTCATCTCTTAAAAGATATGATATAATAAAATTATCATCTTAGTGGGAGGTATAACCTTGGGTCATAAGGCTTATAAACAAATTGCAATTATTTTTATAATACTTATCATATTATTTCCCCTCTTTATAATTCTAAATAATAGAATTAATTTATCTAATAATTTAACCAAAAAAGAGAGAGAATGGTTACATCAACAGGGAAGTCTAATATATGCTGCTGATAGAAATGCTCCTCCTCTTAGATTTCATGATGAAGCAGATGGACAGTATAAGGGAATTCTTATTGATTATGTAAATTCCTTATCTATAGAAATAGGAACTAATATCGAACTTCATCCTATGCTCTGGGAAGATGCTATAGACAGCCTTTCACAAGGTCAAACTGATATATGTGATATGTTTGCTAGTGCTGAAAGGAGTAAACATTTCCTATTCACTAAACCTATATATAATTTAAGATCTGTATTGGTGATTCAGGCTAGCAACACTGACATACATAGTTTACAAGACCTTGAAGGTAAGGTTATGGCTATGCAAAAGAAAGACTATGCCAGCGAATATCTAAGTATTAATTTCCCTAGTATCGAGCAGCATTATGTTGGTGACTTAGAGGAAGCATTGCTACTTCTTGGAGAAGGGAAAGTAGATGGAGTTTTAGGAGACGAACCTGTCATATTTTATCACTTAAATAATAATCATCTAGAAAATAAAGTAAAAATAATTGAAAAACCTGTTTATGAAAATCAGGTGGTTTTCGCTGTTCCTAAGTCTAAACCTGAATTAATTCCTATTTTAAACAAGGGTATAGATGCATTGAAGAAGAAAAATGCTGTTGAAAAAGTGCAGCAAAAATGGTTTGGCATTTCAGCACCTATTGTTAGACAATTTGATATTGAGGTAGCTAAAAAATATATATTTTCCCTTATACTTATAATAGCTACTATTATTATCTTGATGAGTCTATGGAATAGTTCTCTTAAAAAACAAATTAAAGTTAGAACTAAAGAGTTAGAAGATAGTAGAAATGACCTGCAAATCGTTTTTGATGGAATGACTGAGTTTATGTTAGTTTTAAATAGAGATAATATAGTTGTTAATACTAATAAGTCCTTCTTAAATTTCATAGGAAAGAGCAAATATCAGGTCTTAGGAAAGTATTATGGTGAAATTTTGGATATGTTTTCTACTTCTGATTTTGATAATATTATAAAAAGTACTTTTGAGGATAGTATTAATTGTAAAAATGAAATATATTTAAAAAATGAAGTCTATGAAGTCAATACTTATCCCTTAAAGGACACCAATAATAATATTAACAATACATTAGTTTTAATGTATAACGTTACTAGCGATAAAATAAGTAAGAATAAATTGCTCCAAGCTAATAAAATGATGGCAATTGGAGAATTAGCTGCTGGTATAGCCCATGAAATTAGAAATCCTTTAGGAATAATTAGAAATCATAGTTTTATTCTAAGGTCATATTCCAATGCAAATATCAATAAATCCCTTGATTATATTGATAATGCGGTACAAAGAGCCAGTAGAATTATTGATAATATTCTCAATTTCTCTAGAATTTCTGGTGATACGGAAGAATTTGTGGATATAGGTGAATTTATCCACAATATTTTAGAGCTACAAGTAAAGAATTTACAGAAACAGGGGATAAGTTATAAAGTTGAATGTATAAATAACTATAAATTTTTAATTAATCAAGAGTCTTTAAAGCATATATTGATAAATTTATTGTCTAATGCTATGGATGCTATTGAAGAAAATGGAGAAATCATAGTAAAAGCCTATGAATATGATGAAGGTATCCTAATAGAATTTATAGATAACGGAATTGGAATTAGTCCAGAGAATATAGAGAAAATCTTCAATCCCTTTTATACTTCTAAGGAACCAGGTAAAGGTACAGGACTGGGACTTTATATAACCTATAATGAAGTTAAAAAACTAAAAGGTGACATTTCTGTAGAAAGCAAGTTAGGATTTGGTACAAAATTCAAAGTGTATTTACCAGCTGGAGGGAATAGCAATGAAGGAAGTATTTAAAATATTAATAGTTGATGATGAAAAAGAACATAGAGAAACCTATAGGATGCTTTTAGAAAGCAGAGGCTTTATTATTGGGGAGGCAAAAAGTGGAGATGAAGCCTTAAATATTATGGAAAGTGAATACTATCCAATAGTTCTATGTGATGTAATCATGCCTGGTTTAAGTGGTATAGAGGTATTGAAAAAGATAAAATCAGACTACGAGTCCGTAGAGGTAATCATGGTTACAGGCTACGGAGGAGTAGAAACAGCTGTAGAAGCCATGAAAATAGGAGCATTCGGATATTTTATCAAAAGCCATAATCCAGAGGAACTTTTAATTGAAATAGAAAAGGCTAAAAAACTGCTAAATTTACAAAAGAAGAACAATATGATTTCAACAAAGAAGAATAAGGAAAGATATCTTTATCAAAGCAAGAATCCTAAAATGAAGGAATTATTAAACACTCTAGAGGATATTGGACAATCAAGTGCAAATGTACTTCTTTTAGGGGAATCCGGTGTAGGAAAAGAGATCATAGCTCAAAGACTTCACGATATAAGCAAGAGATCTAACATGCCTTTTATCGCTATTAATTGTCAATATTATTCTACAAATCTATTAGAATCTGAATTATTTGGACATGAAAAAGGTTCTTTTACTGGTGCTAATGAAAAGAGAATTGGTAGATTTGAAGAAGCTAATGGAGGTACTATCTTTCTAGATGAAATAGGAGAGATATCTCAAGAAATTCAAGTTAAATTTCTAAGGGTATTAGAAAATAGAAAAATTGAAAGAATGGGTTCAAATAAACAAATAGAAGTTGATTTTAGATTAATCTGTGCAACTAACAAGAATCTACTACATGAGATTCAAAGTGGAAATTTTAGAGAAGATCTCTTTTATAGAATAAATACTATTATACTTGAAATACCTCCTCTCAGAGAGAGAAAAGAAGATATCTTGGATATGATTAATTTCTTTATAGATAATTATAAGATGGAATTTAAAAAGGATATTACTAAGATAGAAAATGAAACATTAAAATATCTACTTAATTATAGCTATCCTGGTAATATCAGAGAATTAAAAAATATAATCGAGAGAATGTTTGTCTTATGTAAGGATGGAATATTGAAAATGGAGGAAATAGAATCAAGTACAGCAAGAAACTTTGATTCTCATAAACACTTTGATACTTTAGACTTTAACCTTGCAAGGGCAAACTTTGAAAAAGAATATTTAATCAACGCTCTAAAATTAAACGATAACAATATAACCAAAACCGCTGAGGTAATCGGTTTAAGTAGAAGACAACTTTTCAATAAAATAAACGAGTACAATTTAAGAGAATTTATGTCATAGTAGAACTTTACTATTCGTTATAAAAAATAATTCCTTGATGATATGATACTTCCAAAGTAGATAGTCTAATTAAAATAGACTATCTACTTGGAGGTATTTTTTATGCCTTTCCGCTAATTTTCTTAGCTTGTTTCATATTATCGTATCTACCGATTCCAAATATTATTGAAATAAACATTACTGCTAGCATAGCATAGGAATATAATACATATGGCGTTACTTCAACTGCTGTTAATGGAGCTGCACTGTCTTTAGCAAAACTTATGGTATAGATTATAGCAGGTGTCCAAGGTAGGGCATAAACAAATGTATTAGATTGGGCGTCTAAAAGATTTGCAATACGATATGGACTAATTCCATGTTTCTCACCTAGTGGTCTAGCAAAGGAAGCACCAACTGCTAATATTGCAGGAGCATTAAGTCCCATTAAAGCTGAAAGTATTATAATCATAAAGCTTATAACAAACTCTGCACTCCTTGGGCTCTTTGCTACTTTTCCTAAAGCATTTAATAATTTAACATCTCCATGTCCTGCTCTCATGATTTCAATTGAACCAAATAATAAAAGTGCTAGGACTACAACCTGCATCATACTATTGATACCTGTATAAATAACACCATCTACTGTTCTATCAAGTCCAGCACCTGAAACTCTAATCAAAGCCTCCTTAACTACATCAGCAGCAGGATCTATTTGTATAAGGTCCATTAATCCAAATAATACTGCTGTTCCACCTGCTAATACAGACCCTACTGTAGTTGCAATAATAATATCTCCAGATTTAACGGCAATCCAAATGGTTAATGCAACTGGAATCAGCATAAATAATGTCTTAGGGTTATATGAAATAGATTCCATAGCTGAAATATCACCTTTATATCCACTTCCAATAATGATAATTCCAATAATAACTATAATACCTGAAGTAATGGCATATTTCAGACGAGATTTAACTACACCTGGAACATCAACACCTTGTGAAGTAGCAGAACAAATAGTTGTATCAGAAACCGGTGCAAGATTATCTCCAAAGGCACCACCAGAAATTATAGCACCAGCTAAAAGAGCAGGATGTGCGCCTAAAGCAATACCAGCTGGATATAAAACACCCATTCCAGCAGCAATTGTACCAAAGCCTGTACCAGAAGCTGTCGCAAAGACTGCTGATGCTAAAAAAGATATAACGATAAAGAAAGTCCCTTGAATACCCATAGAAGCAGCTACACCAGCAATTCCATCAGCTAAACCTGAAGTACGAAGAATTCTAGAAAAGACTCCTGCAAAGATCCAGCATACTACAGGGATTATAGCTTCTTTACTAGCCATACCATTAATTAGAGCATTAGAATATTGTGACTTATCCTTTGCAAAGAAAAAAGCAACAACTAAGGCAGTGAATGCAGGTATCCAAAGAGCACCATCTGATATAGAGCCAAAGTGGAATGTTGTAAGTATAATCATAACTAAGAATACAACAAAAGGTAAGAAAGAAACCCATTCACCACCATAAAACTCTAATTTTTTTGTTTCATTACTCATTTTACTCCCCCTCTTAATATTATTTATTAAAGTATATATATGGATTAATATATAATTGCAAGAAGGATGCCATGTCCTTATATAGGTAATATGCCCAAAATCCCTTAGTAGAACAATATAATTGAAAAAAATTGCTATGTAAAATAGTTCACCCTATGCAATATATTGCATAGGGTGAACTATACTAGGTAGGCTTTACTTAAAATCTTTTATTATACAAAACGCCTTATAGGTACTTCTACCTATAAGGCGTTCATTTTGAAAATATCTTATTTATTTTAGAAAAGACATAAATTTATCTAAATCTATATTTTGATTGATAACCATTCTAGGAATTTCATATTTTTTAGTATATCTAGATACATATCCTGAGCTTACTGTGAACCCCAGCTTATATCCTGCTTCTTCTACATATTTAATAGTGCGTTTATCATATTCTCCAAAGGGATAAGCTATGTATTGTGAATTCAATAATTCTTTACTTTTAAATAAATCCTTCATTATTTCTTCCTCAGAAAGAGATTTTAAAAATGGAATCCCTTCTTCATTATGACGATGTAGATCATAGGTATGACAGGCAAATAAGAATACATCATTATATTTTCCCATATCCCCTACTGGAATATACTGTAAGCCCTTAGGATCAAATTCCATTTTTTCTCTAGTTGCCAGCTCTCCTACTGAAAAAATAGTTCCTTTCATGCCATATTCTTTCATTATAGGATAGGCATATATACCATTGCTTAGATATCCATCATCAAAGGTTATAACCACTGTTTTTTTAGGAAGTTTTATTTTTCCATCCATAAAGGATTCAAGCTCATTCATGGTGGCTGTATAATAACCATTTTCCTTTAAATATTTCATTTGTTCAGTAAATTTTTCAAGGCTTAGTACACTATTATTATTTTCCCAACCGCAGTTTATAATATCCTGTTCAGGCAATATATGGTGATATAGAAATACAGGAATCTTATCTAAACTAGCGTAGGAAACTGTAGCTGTACAGGCAAATAAAAAAATAACTATAACTAATATTTTTCTTATGTAATCATCCCCTTTTGTTCTTGTTCTTCGATTTATTTTATCATGATTACATAGAGTCTTCAATATATTAATTTTATATCTGTTGAGAAGGTTATTTGTTGTATAAATTATCTTTTGAAGATAAGAGTTTTAAGTTATATTCTTAGTATTTTTATAATCAAATATTATAAGTTTTTAAGACGTTATTTATCTTGCTTATAAATTATTATCAATAGATTCTATTTAAATGAAAAATATAGGGATTTTAGTTTCCTTGAGGCTGTCGAATTTAAACAAGAAGGGGAGAAGTATATCTAATACAGCTTAAAGAAAAATCTCCTCCCCTTATATATCACCTAAGTTATATGTTAATGAATTTATTGTAATCCCATAATAGTAAGAATTAATCTCATTAATAACATACCTACAATAGTATCAAATATGGGAATAAATAGCATAAGCTTTCTATACTTAGGATTAGTATCTGCAACCAGAACTATCCTTGCATAATGTCCTACTAGAGTTCCCATAAGCATACTAGGCATAATAAGTATAGTTGCTTGTGCTGCATTTATTAACCCTTGAGTATATAAATTAGCTGCTGTAGCCGCTCCTGCTGCTTTTGCAAAGAATGCAGATATAAACACTACTACAGATTCTCCAGGTAATCCAAAAATACCCATTATAGGTCCAAAAACATTTCCTAAAATATCAACCAAACCAGTTAGCTGCAAGAATTGAACTATTACATACCCAAGAACCATAGCGGGAAGTATTTGTTCAATGCCTATATAAAACCCTTTCTTTGCACCGCCCATAAAAGTTTCAATGGTACTTTTCTTTTTCTCTTTAACTAATTGGCTCATGTTTTACACCTCTTTCCTTCCTATTTTTAATACGAATAATTAGTCTAACTAAATTTGCACCTAAAATCTTGCAAACTATTTCTATCAAAATAATTGGTCCAATAGCAAGTAAAGATATGGGCAATAATGGTGCTTGAGTATTTATTGTATTCAATACAACAGCAGAACCTGCATATTGATATGCTACATATATGGTTCGTTCATCATCAGTCATATGCCCATCCTCTACTAATTCCTTTGTCATAAATGATCCAATATCTGAGCTGGTAAAAGAAGCAACAAAAGATATGCCTGCAATTCCAGGAATCCCTAGTAATGGCTTGAGCAGAGGATTAAATAGCTTTGCAGCCGCATCCATTGCTCCCATAGATTCCACTACATCAATTAGCCCTACTGCAAGGCAAACTGTAGGTATTAGAGTAAGTGTAAATAGAAGTCCTTCTTTCGCTCCTGTTCCACCTTTTCCAACAAAATTTATACCTTCATAAATTTCTCCAAAATTACCTGTCAAGTTTGCAAAGTCAAATGCTTTGAGTACACCATCAGAATCTTTGAAAACTCCTGAAAACAAAATAATCAAACCTAATAATGATAGCCAACCTTTCCAAGTTACTTTGTTTTGATTTACCATATTCATAATATGCTCCTTTCACTATTGAAATTTTTGTAAATTCATGATAATCGTAGATATTAGCTTTGTCCTCTTCAATAAAGAATCCACCAAAGCATATTCTTTAATAGTATGGTTCCATTGACCTTGCACTCCAAATGAACACAAAACAGGAGTTTTTGCTATAGTTATATAGGAAGCATCTGAACTACCTCCAAGCCTTTTATAACCCATTTCTCCAAATCCATATTTCTTAGATACTTCATTGACAAAATTATAATATTTCATGACATCTTCTGTTGTTTCATAGGCTGCCATTGAGCTTACGATTTCATATTTTGTTGAAGTTCCTTCTATATATGTTTTCTTGCATATATCTTGTATTTTTTCTTTAACAATATCCATATCACTCATTTTATCAAACCTAATATCAATTTCTATAGTGCATTGTGCAGGTATTGCATTGGATACTGTACCACCATTTATTTTTCCTACGCTAACAGTAATTCCAGATTCTAAATCAGTAAGTTTTTGAATTTCTATAACCTTTAGAGCCATTTCCGCTATTGCATTTTTCCCACTTGAGAAATCATTTCCAGCATGTGCCTCTACTCCATCTACAGTAACATGGCACTCCATCCTGCCTTTTCTTCCTACACATAGATAATTATCAACTAAGCCTGTCTCCATATTAAATGCACAAATACCACCTTTTGCTTCATTTAATATTATTTCTGCACCCTTTGAATTTACATGACCGATTTCTTCATCTCCAGAATAAATAATCTTTATTGGTCTTTTATTGTAATTAGTCTTGTTTAAAGCTTTAATAACATATAGAGAAATGATTATTCCTCCCTTCATGTCCAATACCCCTGGTCCATAGGCTTTACCTTCTTCCATTCTAAAAGGCTTGTCTCCAAAGGTTCCAGTAGGAAAAACAGTGTCCATATGTCCAGAGAAAATCACAGGTTTATTTTCTCTATCAGAACCTAATTCTCCAACTAGAGTAACTCCATTTTCTTCTCCCACATCAACTAATCTGCAACTTAATCCTTCTTTCTCAAATTCTTCTTTTAGACGTTGAGCTACTATATTTACATTATTCCTTTCTCTAGCATAGCTTTCCAAATTAACAATATCTCTCCATAAGGCTATCATTTCATCCTTACTATCATCTATATATTTATAGATTTGATTTAAACTATTTTCCATAATCTTATCCTCCTTGAAATTTTTATTAATGGTGTACAGATATTGATTTTAAATTATATTTTTTTGATAAAGCTAGATCTAATACTATAATTAAAAGCAAATTTTATAAAAGAAATATCTGCAAAAACGCTAGTGATAGGACTAAAATATGAATTGACCATGATGACTTGTTATAGTTAAGAGTTATGAATTTTTTATATAGATTTCTCATTAGATTCACCTCCTGATAAAATATTGGTCATTCAAAAATAAAGCATACAAATATTAGTAAATTAAATAAATAAGTAAAAGATGATGTTTAAGCTATTGTAATAATTGGCAAGTTGTTTTTAATCAAATTACCATTCGGTAACATAATGTTACCATACCGTTTGGTAATACGTCAACATCTTTCTTGTATTTTTGGTAAATATAATGCTAGTAAAACTTATATGGATTATAATATTGGTAAGATATTATTTAGGAGGAACATAACAAGTGGCAAGTATTGGTGAAAGAATATTAGAATTGAGAAAACAGTTTAATTTAAGTCAAAAAGAATTAGCTGAAAAAACAGGTATTACTGAAGCTAGTCTATCACGATATGAGAATAATTTGAGAGAGCCAAAAGCAGAAATAATCACAAGAATATCAGAAGTTCTCGAATGTTCCACTGACTATCTCCTTGGACGTACTAACAATAAAAAAGATTATACCAAATCCGATACTAACTTGTTCAATGATAATTTTAAATCTAAAGGATATAACGAAATAGAAGAGAAAATTAGGGAAAGATTGTTGAATGAAGGAATTATAGATAAAAATGAACCTATTACTAAAGATATGCTTGATAAAGTTTTAAAGTATGGTATAGAAGCTACTATAGAAATATTAAAATTAGAAAAGAAACTAGAAAAATAAAATTTACTAGTTTCTTTTTTGTTTTGCGAGCATTAAAAAAATTAATTATTTATCCAAATAAAGTGTTTTATGAATTTTTGCCAACCTTCTTGATCTGTTCCATATCTACCAAAGCTTAATGAAAGTATAAAAGTAAACAATAAAATAAAACATATTTTTTGCTTCATGCCTTTAGTATCCTCCTTGTTCCTCAACTAGATACTAATGTTCTACCCACAATTGCATTTAAATCATTAGACTAATTCACAGTCTTTTAATATTTTTTTAATAACCTCCCATATTCCTAATGAGGGATTCTCTTTGTAATATTTGAATCCTTTATATTCATGTAGTATATATCCATTATCTTTATTACGTTGCATAATGACTTTTGCACGGTTAACAGCAGTTATTACATCTGTCAACGTTAATTTATTCAAGATACGTTTAAAATTGGCTTCATGCTTGTAATCATCCATACTTTCAAAATTCTCATTAAAAGCTCGATTAATTGGAAGAAGGTATTGTCGCCTATGCGCAAAGGGACCATTACAATCAGCCTTATGCAAAACAATCCACAAATCAAAAGTTAAATTGGTGTATCCAAATTTATATGTTATTTGCTTGCCTAATTCTTTAGCCTTTTTCATATTATCCATAGTATCTTTAAATTCTTTCACATGGATCGGTTCGTCACTTTCATAATCAGAAATATGGTAAATGTCTGTTTTTCTAATAACAACAAGTGACTTTGCCCTTTTTAATGGATTCTTCTCTATAGGACAATCAAAAGAAACCTTGAATGTAGCTTCTGAAGAATCATTGATTTCACCTTGTAACCACTTAAGATACCACTGCTCCGTTTCACCTTCTACACTAAAATAATATTTTTTAGTTGATTTCAATTTCGCCATTATTACACCTCTCTTTCTTGAGAAATCAATTCCTCGAAGATTGGTGTAAAATCAATATCTTTAATAGCTCCATATTGACTGATAAAATAGTTTTTCATATAATCTTCATGCTTACGCACTCCTTTTTCACCAGTAGTTCCAAAATCAGATAAAGCATATACTACACTATTATGAGCATCCTCATCTCTTTCAACAAATTTAATTTCATCCCGTCTGAATAAGTTTGAATTTAAAAATATTGGATTATGAGTATTAAAAATTAATTGTGCATGTTTAATATTGATATCGTCATTATGAAAAATGTTTATAATACTCATCAATGCCATGGGATGAATAGAAGCATCAAACTCATCAACTACTAACGTGCCTCCTGTCAATATTGCTCTAATTACTAAAGGAAACATATTAACAAAACGAATTGTTCCATAAGATTCAAATATCTCTGCGGCCATTGCAGCTCTTTTTTGGTCTTTTATATCTTCAAAAATTGAACATAGCTTTGCATCTTCTTCATCATCGCTTATGACATATCCCAATGCATTAGAATTAATTCCAAATAGTCTTGCAGCATTATTTGTAGTCTTTTCCACATAAACCGTTTGCTTCTGAGGATCAACAAAGCGCTTAATAAGCTGCATTGAATCCGCTCTATAAATAACCATAAATTTCTTTGCAAACCATTCTGTAATTAATTTTACAAAATTCTGGCTAAATATTAATTTAAATCCGTTTGTTAGAAAAAGTTCCTCATCATTTAAACTATTTCTAGATATTTCAATAACACTCTTTTCATTTTGATAAGTAGTATCAACTAAATAGTTTTTTATGCTCTTCAAATTACCGAAAGAAAGCCCATCTTCTCTTAAAAATATTTTTTCTCCATTTACATAAAGCTCTTCCTTTAATACTTTTCTAGAGTAAGTATCATCCAGAAAGCAACCTAAATCTAAATTTATGGAGTAATGAATAAGAAGGCTATTTTCTATAAAGTCTATAGAGAATAATACAGGTTCTGAACATCTTGCATTATTGTTCGGTATCAATTCCAATGCATTCGCTGCTGGATTTAGTGTAGTTTTCTCTTCGGAATTTCGAATGTTTCCTCGTAATACAATAGCTCTAAAAGTGTCCATTGCACCAATAATATTAGTTTTCCCTGCTGCATTAGGCCCATATATCACCGATGAACATAACCCCTTAATATTTTTGCCTTTTATTCTTTCTATAAGTAGACTGTAATCTAAACCTTTTTGCTTCGGTGCAGCCGTCATTGAAAAAACAGTTTCATCTACAAAAGATTTATAATTTTTTGTTCTAAATTCCAAAAGCATATTTTTTCCCTCCATTCTGCAATTATTTTGCAAAATCACACTTCATATTATACTTATATTATGCTCAAAAGTCAAATATGTTATTCAATTTTGAAATTATTTTGCAAAATTATTATAAACACACTTTCTTAATAATCACAACTTGAAGCTTATTTATTCTTCATTCCACCCAATCTCTGTTACATACATAAAGGTAACATAATTCAATGATACTATGATGAAATGTAGCAAATTCATAATCATATTTTTTATTGGCAAGTTTCGATAAAAGTCGGATGGTACCTGGTACTTTTTGGACTTGCTGAAAATAAAAGAAAACACAGGATACAATCTTTTCCTATGTTTTCTATGCCTTTATTTACTTCTCATTCCACTCATTTCTCAAGCTTTCATTACTAAATACTACATATAGTGGTCTTATAAATTCTAAGGCTTTTATTGAATGTATATTTGAGAATTCTTCTTTTTCTAATATATATTCTTTTACACCCTTATCAAATATGCCCAAATCAACTACCTTATCATTAATAGCCTTGAGAAGCTCTGTTTGGTCTTTGTAGCTAACCTTCAAAGAAGAATCAATATTATCAATATCATCACCATAGGTATAATTAGCTATAACACCTAAAGTCAACTTGTTTTCTTCTATTTCTTTATAGGAGTTAAGCTTTATTTCTGGATTACCTGTAACTACTTCTGTAATTGCATTTCTAAATAAATTTGAAAAAAAGTATTTGCTTTCTCTCTCCTTAGTATATTGTACTTGAAATGCTGCATCTAATTTCTTGTTGACAATATTATCTTCAATGATTTTCCACTCATCTAAAACTATATTTACTTCATACCCCATATTTTCAAATTTGTTTTTTATATTTTCATAATCAGAGCCTTTTAGATTTCCATCTTCATCATAATATTGATATGGGGGAAATGGATCTGCTCCTATATTTATTATTTTTTTCATTGTAGCACCATCCTTTATTAGAAGTACTGTAATTTGGCTGCCAGATTACTGACAGCCAAAGTTTATTTATTTACCTAGTTTTTTTGCAAGTTCTTCTAGTTTTGGATCTATGAAAACACCATCTTTTAATATTTGGCGACCATCTAACCAAACTGAGCAATTTAAGCAAATACCGTCAATATGACTCTTAGCCTCTCTTGATTCACCACCAGAATAATTAGATCCTTGGTGACCGAAGCCCCACTCTGTACTACCCCAAACCCTTTCATCTTCAGTTGTACATCCTTCTAACTTTGCATTAGGGCTACAGCCATAGCAAACATGTGCTGCAATATACATATTTGGATCATTCAGAGATTTGAAATAATTTTTAACTAATTCTGCCTTGCTGCCACCTTCAAAATCAACTATTCTTCCCTTTTCAACAACATAAGTTATGACCTCATCTAATACTCCTAGTTCTGCATCTCCACCACCACTTAATGCTCCATCAATAGCAATTCTACCATTAATACTTTCTTCTATAGGAGCCCATCCAATTTGTCCTATTAAGAAATGTGCCCCTGGAACACTATAATCTATTTCGCTATTAATTGGTCTATTAGGGTCATTTTTAAAGGATACATCTGTACCAGCTTTATTTGTTATCCTTACTTCAGATGCTTCCTTAGTCATTCTTGTTAGTTCATCTTGGAATTGTTTTTGAATATCCATATCAATTTTTCCAATATTCCTTACAATTCTTTCAATTCCTAGACCACCAAGCATTACCTGTCTGGTTCTTCCATTAGTAACAGCCTTGTCCCACAGTGGTGAATAAAGAAGCCATTGGTCATTTAATTCTATCCATACATCTGTTTTATCTGCACAAGCAATCAGAGGTTCTGGTAAATATGGCATAGTTAACGCCCCATATCCCTTTGGTGTTGAGTGCCATGCTACCATTACCTTTGCCCCTAAAGCTTCTGACATTTTTGCTATTTCCTCTGCAACTCTAAAATCAGAAACTGAATCAATTGTAATTAATACGCTTTCACCTTTTTTTACTTTAACCATATCATGCATCAACTTATATGCTGCTTGTGCTAATTCCATATCCATATATTTTGGCATATTAAATTCCCCCTTGATATTATTTTTATTATAAATTGAACTATTATGGTTCAATATATGTGCCAATTAATCCAATCTTCTTATCCTTATTCATCTTCATAAGAATTATATATACTACCATTCCTACGATTAGTGAATTTAGTGAAGCTATTCCCCAATTAACAAAGTAACCTACCAAACAAGCTATTGCCCAGCTTATAAATGCATTTATATTCCACTGACAATATTCACTACCTTTGCCATACTCATATTTTTGATTGCTAATAAAGAAGTAGTCTGCCAATATTATTCCTGCCATTGGTGGAACTCCTATACCTAATAAAACCAACCAATCAGCGAAGTAGTTTGATAGACCTGCAACACCTACAAGGGTAGCTATAACACCTGATACAAGAACTATCTTTGATCTATCTACATTGATAATATTTGCAAGTCCCAAGGATGAGGTATATAAATTATTATCATTAGTAGTCCACTGTGCACCTATAAGTACTAATAATGCAGGGATACCAAGACCTAGTTGTAGCATAGCTGATGGAAGATCACCTATACCAGTAGCTACTGTAGTTACAAATCCAGCCATTATAATGAAAACATTTGCAACCATATATCCGAAAATTGTACCTAACCAAGCTACTTTTGTAGATTTTGCATATCTTGTAATATCTGCTTGGGCAGAAGCCCCTCCTGCAAATGATCCTACTACCATTACTATTCCAGCTCCTAAGCCCATAGATTGCTCTGGTTTCATACTTGCAACCACATTCCAGCCTCCTACTTGCTTTACTGCCACAATCATACCTATAGTTGCAGTAATGACTATCAGTGGAACCGCTATCTTGCTTAATAAGCTAATTCCTTTGTAGCCATAGTAGGCAGTTAAAAGCATTAGTATCCCACCCCAAAATGCTGCCACATATTTTGTAGTTAAAAATCCACCGTTAGGGAACATAGCATTAATTGTGTCTCCAAAGAATCCTACTTGAACAGAAAACCAACCTAACATACTAAGAGCAAGTACTAAAC
Organism: uncultured Tissierella sp.; assembly: GCF_902479755.1. Taxonomy (NCBI): domain Bacteria; kingdom Bacillati; phylum Bacillota; class Tissierellia; order Tissierellales; family Tissierellaceae; genus Tissierella; species uncultured Tissierella sp. The sequence goes on from NZ_CABSQO010000003.1 coordinate 29,281, forward strand.
TTACAACCTTTGAACCTTGTCTTCCAAATCCTGGTCTAGCTAACATTGGAGTAGCTACACCTTCTTTAGCCCCTGCAGCACCTACTGCACCACCATAAATAGATAAAATAGTGTTACCAATAAAAGAGGCTATAATTGCTTGTTTTAGATCAAGACCTACTGCTATCGACGCTCCAGTAAAGAGTCCTGACATGGCAATACAGAAACCTGCTGCTACAATGGCAACATCAAAAAAACCTTTTTTCTGGTTTTCAGGTACTCTTTCAGTTGCATTGTCGTGTTGGGCTGTGTGATGCGTTTGAATGTTGGTAGTCATACATTTTCCCTCCTATTTTTTATTTTGTTGATTAATTTTAATTTTAACACCTCTTAATTGATATTACATTATAGTAAAAGACAAATATAAAGGTATGTATTTGTGCAAAAACACAAACACATACCACCTAAAATTTCTTTATTATAGACTATTTATCATAAATGCCAATAAATAATTGAGCGTATATGGCATTTCAAATGGATTATCATTCAATATTTCAGTTATCTTGTTTTTTCTATAAAGTACAGTATTTTTGTGCAAATACATATCCTTAGCGACTGTTGAAATATTCATATTATTATCTAAGAGATTTTTCAATGTCTCTATTAAATCAGTACCATTGGCCTTATCATAATCTATTAATGGTGCTAATAAATAATCAATTATAACTCTAATATCATCATTAAATTTCAGATCCTTTAATAATGGAAAAAAGCCTAGCTCATTATATTTAACTACCCTATTTTCTCCAAATAAATTTCGTCCCATTATAGCGGCACTTGTTGCCTCCTTATATGCCTTAGGAATTTCAGTAACTTCTTCCATATGGTTGCTTATTCCTATGGATACAGAGCCTATGAAATCATTATTACATATTTTTAATATCCTTTGACCTAAAGAACTGGCCTTATCTTTATCTTTGATTTTATCATTATTACTATGTAATAATATAAAGACCACATCAGATCTAAATCCAATTAAATTATTAGGGTTAGAATATTTAACCTCCTGAGACAAGGTAGGATATAGAACCTTCTTAGCATAATTTTGAATATCCTTTACACCTTTACTAGATAAATTTTCTTGAATGCTATTAATATTAATAATCATGAGTCTAGTTTTATTGACGATATCCCAATTAATGTCTAATCCTGCCTTTAAAGCAACTTCTTCACTTCTAAAATTCCAAGTAATTAAATCACCAATATAATCTTGAATATTAATTTCTTCTAATTCTTGGATTCTACTTTTTTTTGTATAAATCAATGTGCATATCTTAGCAATATTTTCTATTTTTCTCAATGTATGTTCAAATCTTTCTTCTTCATATCCGACTACTACAAAACCATAGAACTTACCTATAGTTTTAATAGGATATAATACCTTCTTCTTTTGTCCAATATTTTTGATACAGTAATTAAACTTATCACATTCTGAGTTTATAGTGTTGAAGTTGAGTCTTAAATAATCCTCTACTGTTTTTATAGTGTTTTTATCTGCATTTTTAGAGAATATACAATTATTGTCTAAGTCAAGAAACAATATTTCTTGTTCAAACATACTTGAAATATTGTTAAATATATCTTCCAATTCTTCTTTATTTGCAACCTGTTCTATTAGCTTATTTTGTGTTGAAAGAAGTAGCTGGAAATTATCTATATTTATTTTCATAAGTTTTTCTATTATAGGGTTTAATATCTCTACATAAGAAACTTCAGAATTTGCAACAATAAGAGGGAAATCTATAGTATTACATAGTTCTATTATTTCTTTGTCAATATCTTTTATCCACATATCAATATGGCATAGTACAAGCCCACAGCCTCCTGACTTATGTAAGGCTCTTATTACTTCTTTTTGCTTCTCAATATTTGTATGAATTGCATAAAATGAAGTTATATATAATTCGTTTTTTAGCACCCACTTTGAAATATTAGAGTCTGCCACTTCCAAAACGCTTATACTATCTACTATATTATTGACTCCACCATTGCCAGCTACTATACTAGCATCTCTTAAACCACCTAAACTAAGTATGTCCCTTACTGTAAGATTCATTTAATCATCCCTTCTTTCTTGCTAAGTGAAGATAAAAGTTAAACTATTTCAATATTTTCCAGCTTTATAACTATAATCTATATAACTGAAGTTACCTTTAGTTTTATACTAACAGAATCTATTCGTATTTGCAATTTTGAGAAAATTCTTCATCTCAGAAGAAAATAGCCATTTGTTTAATAGATAAATTGCTTCATCCTTATATTTCCTTTTTTATCTATAACTCTTATTTATGTTCCTATTTTATTCATAAATTTCATCTACTAACAAAAAAACTAGCTCTCAAATGTGCGATTTTTAGACGATATGGGAGCTTTCTTTTAATTTTTGTAAATTAATGATATTATGTATTATATGTATTTTTTAACCAAAGAGATAGGAGAATTTGATTTGAATAATATAATTGGAATATTGGTATCTATAATTTTTGTATTTTTAATCATAGGTGCGGCTTCTTTAATGAAAAAACTAAATATTTTATCTAATGAGGGCAGTAGAAAATTTATTCATATAGGTGTTTCCAATTGGTGGATTATAGCAATGATTTTTTTTGACAATAATATAAGTGCAGCAATTGTACCAGGACTCTTTGTTATTATCAATTATATATCGTATAAAAAACAGATCTTTAATGCTATGGAAAGAGATGGATCAAGAAAAGATTTGGGGACTGTCTACTATGCCTTATCTTTACTGGTTTTATCTTTGATTACTTTCAAGAACAAAGAACTATCTTACATAGGTGCTTTAGGCATCCTAATCATGGGTTATGGTGATGGCTTCGCTGCAATTGTAGGAGTAAACTTTGGAAATCACAAGTTTAAAATATTGGGAAATGATAAAAGTATAGAAGGTAGCTTGACTATGTTTATTTTCTCTTTTATAGTCTCTATAATAATATTATACATATTCAACCCTGTTAATATATTATTATTTAGCTTTATGTTAGCATTACTTAGCACAGCCTTAGAGTTGTTTTCTCCCCTTGGATTAGACAATCTTACTGTACCATTAGGATCTGCAATGTTCTTTTATATCATTATATTATTACAAATTTAGGAAGTGGTTAAATGTTAAATTTTACAATAGGATTAGTTTATTCTTCTTTAATTTCCTTTGCAGCTTATAAAAAATCATCATTGAATATAAGTGGTTTTTTAGCTGCTATAGCGTTAGGTACTGCAATCTATTTTTTTGGAGGTTTATGGTTCTTCAATATAATGATAGCCTTTTTTGTGTCCTCCAGTCTTTTAACTAAGTTTAAGGGCATCAACAAGAAGTATCTTGATAAGTTAAATGAAAAGGATGGAAGGCGTGACTATATTCAGGTTTTTGTTAATGGAGGAATAGGACTTGTTTTGGCTATCTTATATTATATTTACAATAGCCCTATATTTCTATTAGCTTATGCTGTGTCCTTTGGAGTTGCAACTTCAGATACCTGGGCCTCTGAAGTAGGTGTATTAAGCAAGGATAAGCCCTTATCTATATTAACCCTTAAACCTATAGAAAAAGGAATGTCCGGCGGTATAAGTATATTGGGAACTACCTTTGCCTTTCTAGGCTCAGCCTTTATATCTTCAATGTTTTTAATTGCTTATATTGTAATATATAATGATATACGGCAAGGACTTACTTATTCTTTAGTATGTCTAATTCTGGGATTTATAGGATCAATTATAGATAGTATACTGGGAGCTTCTATACAGGCTCAATATTATTGTGAGGAAATAAAGTCATTTACTGAAAAAAAAGTATATAAAAACAAGCCTAATAGGCTTGTTAAAGGTTTTTCCATTATAAATAACGATGTTGTAAATTTTGTTAGTAATTTATTGGCTACTTTGATGGTGTTTTTGTTGTAGATGTACTTCATATGATATTACATAATTAGTATAATCTTATATTTTGGGGACAGCACTGTCCCCCTGTCCTTATCTTATCCTAGTATTTTATTGTAATTGTAATCGGTCTTTTAACGCTTCTTGTAATAATTGGGAGAAGTTTATTCCTTCTTTTTCTGCTGCCTCATTTAACCAGCTAGGAATAGTTACATTTTTCCTAATTGTTCTCATGTCATTTGCTCTACGATATGCTTTGAAATCAACATCTACAAGAGTAACTATATCATCACTACCATGCTCTATTTTTTCCATTTCTATTGTTGTTGGCTCTGGAATATTTCTCCCACAATCCTCCTCAGTTATTCCCCATAACCCAATGGCATCTCGTGCCATTTCAATTGCATCTGCTATATCCGCTCCTTCTGTATTTATTTTTAAATCTGGAACATATACGACATATCCTGTCTCAGCTGGAATTAAAATTATAGGATATACTTTTTTCATCTTATCAACCTCCTTGGTAAATGCGACTATTAGGGGTCATTTCAGTCCTTGCCGCTTAATAATCGCTTTTGCTAAAAGCTCATTTATCTCAGTGTGTCGTGGTATAGGCTCTCTTACCTCTCCATTCGTATATATGTCGTGATTTGCACCCTCCCTGAGTTTCCACCATCCGTTCTTTTCTAGCCTCTTTATTAAGTCCCTTCGTTTCATTGTAATCCCCCCAACACACTTACTATCTTAATTATTATTATACGTATTTAATGTGTACCAGTCAATGGATTTATTCAATTATTTTATCTATTTCGTATTATACGAAAATTTCCGCTTTATCCCTACTATGGGACACTGATCCTGTCCCTTTTGATTATGTCCCTTGATAATATATGATAAATACTTTATAATACTAGTGTAAAACTAATCTATGAGGTGCTAATATGTTATTTAATTCAGTACAGTTTATTATATTTTTTATTGTTGTAACCTTAGTTTATTATATTCTTCCCCATAGATTTAGGTGGGTTCTGCTTTTAGTTAGCTCCTATTATTTCTACATGGCTTGGAAACCTGTCTATATACTATTGATACTATTATGTACCATAATAAACTATATTGCAGCTTTAATAATAAGTAAACATAAAAATCAAGGAATTAGAAAATTTTGGCTGGTTCTTAGCTTAGGTATTAGCTTTGGAGTATTATTTATATATAAATATTTTTCCTTTCTCAATGATTCTTTAGGGAATGTATTTGCATATTTCAATCTTAATTATCCAATTGGACATTTTGATATACTTCTTCCCATGGGAATATCATTTTATACTTTTCAAACATTGAGTTATACTATAGATGTATATAGAGGAGATATTAAACCTGAGAAGAATTTCTTTATGCTATCCTTATATGTAACCTTCTTTCCTCAGCTTGTGGCAGGACCAATTGAACGTTCCGATAGATTACTACCCCAATTACGTAAGAAGGCTTATTTTGACATCTATAGGGTCTTAGATGGTATAAAGATTATGGTAATAGGATTTTTCAAAAAAATAGTAATAGCAGATAGATTAGCCGTAGCCGTTAATGCAGTATATAACTCTCCACAGGATTTCTCAGGTATATACTATATTATAGCCACCATATTATTTGCTTTTCAGATATATTGTGATTTCTCTGCATACTCGGAAATAGCCTTAGGAGCTGCAAAGGTATTGGATATTGATTTGATGAGAAATTTTGATAGACCATATCTTTCTAAAAGTATACAGGAGTTTTGGAGAAGATGGCATATTTCTCTATCCACTTGGTTTAGAGACTATCTATATATACCCTTAGGTGGAAATAGAGTAAGTAAGCCTAGATATTATTTTAATGTATTAATTACATTTTTACTCAGTGGTCTTTGGCATGGTGCAAATTGGACATTTGTCATTTGGGGAGGACTACATGGTGTATATCAGATTATAGCCCATATGACTAAAAGAGTTCGCTCTAAGGTTAAGTCAACCTTAAGGCTTAATAATAGCTTCGTTCTAAAATTATTTCAGGTAATATTTACCTTTACTTTAGTGTGCTTTACTTGGATATTCTTTAGAGCAAATTCCATTTCTGATGCAATTTATATTATAGAGAATTTATTTTCAGATATAGATAGTTGGAAAGATATAAATTATCTATACTTAGTAGCCAATAACATGGGACTTAGTTTCTTTGAGTTTTTATTGGGAATTGCCTCTATTATATTATTATCTATTGGAGAGCTTATTGCTAGGAAAAGACCTTTATATTTAACTCTCAATAACTCTAATTTTATAATAGAAGGTTCCTTTTATATCATACTATTATTGATAATATTAACGATGGGGGTATACTTCAATGCAAACCAATTCATATACTTCCAGTTCTAATAGGAAAAGATTTATATGGATAAAATTGATTTTATTTATAATCATCTTATCAATTTTATTACATTATATCGGAAATTACTATGAGGATATAAGCAATGAAAATCAAATTACATCTGCATATAAAAAGGCATGGACTGAGTTTTATACTTTAGAACCTAATACCTTAGATCTAATATTTATAGGCTCATCCCATGCATATTGTACCTTTGATCCTGAAATCATTGATGCAGAAATTGGAACTAGCAGTTTTAACTTTGGTTCTCCACTACAACATGCTGATTCTACTTACTATGTTTTAAAGGAAGTCCTAAAATATCATAAGCCTAAGGTAATGGTATTTGAATTATATTGGGATATGCTTAGTAATGAATTTGAATTAAAGCAAGCAGATACAGTTATTTCAGCAATAAATAACAAGGAATTTGAAAGAGAATTTTTAAGAAATGCTTTTCCCTTAAACGAACTGGTAAAATATATTTTTAAACCTGTTAGATTTCAGCAGGATGTATTTAGCTATTGGAATGATGAATTAAAAGAAGATATAGAAAAGCAACTCAAGCCTATAGAGGAGGAACAAAAAAATGTTCCTGGAGTGAGCTATCATAGATCGAGAGGGTTTATATATTCAAATATAGTTATACCTGAATCAGAGTTCCATGAAACCAATCAATTTATTGGATTTGATGGTGCCACATGGGATTTTAATGAAACACAAAGATCCTATATTGAAAAAATAGTTAAACTCTGCAAAGATGAAGGAATTACACCTATATTTGTGACAGCACCTATTGCCAATGTTTCAATGGAATATATTAAAAACTATGATATACTTCATAAAAAGATTGCAGATTTTGCTGATGAACTGGATGTACCCTATAGGGATTACAATATAGTAAATAAAGAAAAGAATTTATTTATCAATGAAAACTTTAGAGATGACGCCCACCTTAATTATAGTGGGGTGCAAATATTCATGAAAGACTTTATAGAATGGTATAAGCAAGGTCAATATTGACCTTGCTTATTATTATTTTACTAAGATGATATCTACTTCTCCATCTTGATTGAAATGTAATTTAACTAGAGAGCCTTCTTTAACAAATCCTATTTCTATATAATCACTAGTTACCCAATAGGACTTTTCTTTATTGTTTTCTTTTACTGTGATTTCAACTACTTTTCCAGAAGAAGATTCTAGTTTAGTTACCTCTAGATATTTATCAGAGTTATTGAAGATTAATTCTACTCCAATTACCTCATTATTCTCATTTATAAATAGTTTGACATACTCATCTGGGTTTATATCTATTAGTTTAGTATTCTTTTCAACTTTATATACTACAGACTTGTCACCAACAAAACCTTCTATTTCATCATCATAGCCAACTCTAAATTTATATTTTAGTCTAACTATCTCTTCTTTACTATTCTTTAAGCTTTGTTTAAATCCTGTAAATAAAATTGTATTTATTTCATTTTTATCTCCTGATGTAATGACCTTATCTCCTACTTTTAGTCTGTCAAAGTCATAGTCTGATATTATATACGCCTTTAGTTTTGCATCAGATTTTGTATTTTCTAGGACTTTATTCACTTCCATAGATTCAATATCTTTTATGCCCTTACTATCTTCATGGAATAGGAAAGAATTTGTATCCTTGTCTACAATATATTTTTTATCTAAAGCAAATTTTCCATCAGAACTCTTGTTTATAGATATTGAAGCTATTTTCATACTTTCAAAATCCTTTACTAGGTATAAATCTTTAATATCTTTTCCATCTTTAATGATATATACTAAATCCCCTTCTTTTAGAGAATTAAGTTTGATGTCCTTTTTATTTACATCTTTGATGGAAGTCTTTAAGCTAATTTCAAATTCTACTTTAGTCCCATTTTTATCTACTAATCTAATATGATTTGATGTAACTCTACTAACTATATAGAAATCTTCATCACTTGTTTTAGATGATACTACATATTTTATATTTCCTGCTGCATCTACTCCAAATTTGACTTCTTGTCCTCTAATTAAATATAAATCATCATATGCCTTATCAGAGTCTAATACTATGAATTTATCTCCATCAGTAGAATATACCATATGGAATTTATCTGATACCTTGTAGTCTTTGTTATCTATTCTAACGACTACACCTTCCCTATCTTTGTATAGGACATTGTCTAGTATACCATCTAATTCTACTTCTTCAGTAACTAAGATTTTTCTATCTCCATATACATGTCCAATACTAAAATCTTTGATATCATCTAAATCTATAGTTTTTAATACATTGTCTTTGATTAAAATAGCTCTATCTATAACCATAGACCTTTCATCAGTAAAAGTCACTTTGTTTCCATCGACTTTAAGAATAGGTTCTACCTTGGAAAAACTAAAGGATTCAATCGCCAATACCTTGTTTCCATCAACGGTAATTCTAGCAAAGTCTGATTCTACTTTGTTGTAGAAATCATTATAATCAATTTCTTCATCATTATGATATACAAATTGTAGTTTATTGTTTACATTATCAGATGAATCCTTAAATAAGATATCATATGTTTTGCCATTCAAATTTACTTCATCTCTTCTAAATTCTGCTTTACCCATTAGATAATCATAAGAATTATCTATTTCATAGGATTTTAAGTTATTATTATCATCTAATTTAACTTTAACTACTTTTCCTAATAAGTCTTCTAGAGAATCTTTATTAGTATGTTTTATCCTAGTATATTCATTAGATTTATACTTACTAGCATTGTTGCTATCTTTAAATATAGTAAGTCCTAATTCGTCCTTATCTATGGAGTAAACTCTTTCTACTTCACGGACTATAGCTTTGTAGGCATTTAAATCTTTATCTTCATTAGGTTTTACAGTATTATATAACATTTCAAAGGCTACTAATCTAGTAGCATCTTTTTTGTAATCTAAGGATTTCATAGATGAGTCTAATATACCTAATTCATTAGCTTTAAGGATATATGGTGTTGGCCATACTCCAGCTTTTTGTTCTTCTGCTGTAAGTCCACCTTTTACTTGGACTAACATAGTGATTATCTCTTGATAAGTAATATTCTTCTTGGGTCCAAAGGTCTTGTCTGGAAAACCACTTACAATTTTCTCCTGTACTGCAACATTGACCATACCATTTGACCATACTTTGGAATTCATATCTTTAAATATATTTTCAACATTTTGATATGAAGCGACTAAGGATTCCTTACCTAAAGCCTTGACTATAATGGTTGCAGCCTCTTCACGAGTTAGATTTCCATTAAGATTTAAATCTCCACTTCCATCTCCCTCAACAAACTTCTTCTCAACTAACCAATCTATTTTCTCATTTCCAGTCTTAGCGAAAGTAATTGTACTTAAACTAAGTATCATTATAAATACAAGAAAAGTAGATATTATTTTTCTATTCATGTCATTTTCCCCCTTCGCATTTATATATTATATATTCCCATGATATATAATGTAAAACAGATTTCAAATAAAAAAGAGTCTTGAGACTCTTTTTTATTATGGATAAACTTTTTGATTTTTGTAGTATACTTTTATAAGTATATCTTGCTTATATACGTCTTTCATTTGATATACTATATCAGATTTCATCTCATCTACTAAATCTCTTATTTCAGAATCATATAAATTTTTATATAAATCTACTTCAACATCTACATTATATCCACTTACAGATACGGATACTCTATCTACATCATTTCTATATCTATTTTCTAGATAAGCTTTCATTTCTGTTGCTGTTAAATAACTTCCTGAACTAGAACCTGTTCCATAGTATTGAACATCTCCTCTTTTATCAGTATAGAAATCTAGAGAAGTACTGTTAAGTCCACTGTTTACATATCCTTTTACAGAAGCATTTTTATACTCTTTTTGAATAGCATATACTATATCTTCTACTAAATCTTTTCTTTCCTTATCATATAAATCATCCCATGTACCTCTATCAGCTTTAGATACTACAACATCTACTTTTACTTCATCTTTATCCCCTTTAAGAACTATATCTAATCTTACTTTTTTGTAATCTCCATAGTCTCTTTTTAATTTTTTCTCTAAATCAGAAAGATTTCCTATTTTATCATCTTGTTCCTTAAGTTTAGCTTCTAATTCTTTAACTTTGTCTTCAAGTGTAACTATCTTTGCATCTTTTTCTTTTACATCGGCTTGTGCCTTTGTTATCTGTTGTAAAAGATAATTAATGTCTTGTTGATTTTGTCCTGACTTATCAGTAATATAAACACTATTTGGATTAGATGCAGTCCAGTCTATATTTTTGTCAAGGGCTTCTCCTAAAGCTCTAACTGGTAAATAAGTTCTATTATTTACTATAATTGGTTTTTGATCTGCTGGTAAGCTCATTGCTGCACCATTGTTGAAAATAGTCATGTTTGCAATTTTTCCAACAACATCTGTGCCAGCTGCCATAACCCCCGTAAATACAGATGTACCAAGTATTGTAGCAGCACCTAGAACAGCTACTGCTTTCTTCTTCATATTCTTCATAATATTAACCTCCCTTTTTCCTCCTGCTTTATCTCACACTATAATGATATTATAAAATAGTGCTTTTGTCAAAGACACTAAGGTTACAATAGTATTACATTTATATTACAATTCTTTATATTGAATAAGAAGAACCCCTTTGGATTTACTCCTCTGGGGTTCTTCTTTAGTTGAGATGTATTATCTCAATTTAGTTCGTTGATTATTTTACAGCAATTGTTACTGCTTCTAATGTGTTTGGAACTGTTACTACAAATACTACATTCTCTGTAGCTGAAGCTTCTGTTCCATCAGTTATAGTTACAGTAAGTTCAAATGTGAATGCTTTTGAATCTTTTGTTATATCTACTGGACTAGTTCCTGTAACTGCACCCGTATCTTCAAATGTTGGTAATGTTCCTACAGCTAGAACATGTTTAGCCCCATTTGTATGATTGCTTGGTTCAGCTATAGTATAATTAGTATCTGATACTTTAGTAACAGTTAATTTTAAATCAGCTTTAGCTTCTGCTACATTTTCCCAAGCAGTTATCATCGCTTCAGCTTCAGTTAATTTAGTTAAAACTAAGCCTGTTGCTTGTGCTGGAGTTAATTTATTGTATGCTGCTCTTGCTGCTTCTACTTGCGCTTTATCTGCTAATTTTACATTAGCTTTTGCTGGTAATGCATCTATTAACTCTTGTACTAATGTTCCTGCTAATGCATTTTCTGCATTTGTTAATGCAGTTACATTAACTGGTTTTACTAATGCTTTTTGAGCTGTTGTTAATTTATCGTAAGCTGCTCTTGCTGCTGTTACTTCAGCTTTTGTAGCTGGAGTTGAGAAAGCTTCAATTAATGCATCTACTTTCGCTGCTTCTATTTTTACAGAGTATGTGATATTAAATCTATCGCCTTTAATATCTACTTTATCTCCTTCAGTTAATCCAACAAAGTCTCCTGCTGATAATGGTTTACCATCTACTCCATTAACTATTGTATCTTTGTTTGCAGTGTATGTTTTTCCATCTACTATTATAATTGAACTAGTAGCGTTTTTATAAGTTACTATACCTGAATCTGTAGTGTCTCCTCCACCAACTACTGCATCCTTATCTCTCTTTAATGTAGCTAATAGATAGTTGTCATCTTTACCATGGTAAATAGAAACTTTATCTCCAGTTCTTAAAGAACCACCAAATGATTCAGTTTTACTATTTTCATAGTATGTTTTTCCATTACTTAGCTTAATAGTTCCATAAGCGTCAGCATCTTTAACTTCGTATATAACTTTTGAATCTTTAGCTATTACAACTTCAACTTTTGTTACTGTTCTATCTTTTTCTTCTTTTTCTTTAGTGATTTCATAGCTAATGATATCGCCAATTCTTAAGTCTTTTGGTAAATCTGTTCCTCTTGCTATTTTTATAGTTTTTTCACTTCTGTTAGCGAACTCAACATTCATTAATGTTTCTTGTCTATCATCAAATCCAACAAATTTAGCTATTTCACCTTTAACGTCAGGTTTGATATCGATTTTTGTGAATACTATTGTATGAGCTTCATTTTCTCTATTTATACCAGAAGTTCTAGTTCTAGCTATTTCTTCGTGCTCTTTACCGTTTAGAACATAAGCTTTGTCAACGTCTTTCTCTAATGCATCTTTAACGTCACCAACAGTTCTAACTTCTGCATAGTCTAAGTTTCCTTTTTCATCTTTGATTACAACAAAGATTACTGTATCATCTAGCATTCTCTTTTCAGTTTTGTCAGTAAATTTGATATATTTACTATCTACGCTATTTACTGTTTTTGATGTGTCATCAATTTTGTTTATAACTTCAAGTTCAGTTCCACTTGCTCTAACATATACAAGATCTCCAGCATTTAATTGATTTAAACCTTGGTGTCCTGTACTGTATGAGTTAACTTTTGTGCTTAATGTAGCAGTATAATCTTCTGTTTTGTTATCTGGTTTTAAGATTCTTACATCTTTACCTACAACTTTAGTTACTACTCCTACAAATTCTCCTAAATCAACTTCTGAACCAACATATTGTAATTTATTTCCTAAGTCGATTAAAGCAGTTGCTTTTTCTCCTCTGAAATCTTTTAATTGGTTATGAGCATCTCTAGCTACTAAAGTATAGAATTTTGCATCTTTTTCAAATTGGTATACTGGTTTTTTGTTATCTACTGCTGATACAGTAAATGCTTTGTCATCAATATAAACTTGAACGTCTCCATCTCTTGTTTCTGAAACTTTCTTGAATTCTCCATTAACACTTGCATCTTTTCTAACTAAGAATCCATTTTTGTGTTCATGTATAACGTCATTAGCTTCTATTTCATCAAAGCTTCCTACTGAGAATTTATCATTTTCAACAAAGATTACATTTTTGATATCTTTCTTCTCGTATACTTTTGTTCTTCCATCTCTAACATCATCGTATACTACTACTTGGTCTTTCTTTTCATTTAATTCTTTAACTGGAGCTATGTCTTCAAAATTGAAAGCATTGATTAATAATACTTTACCATTTTTAACAGTAACTCTTGCATAGTCTACTTTAAATTCTGTAGTTTCTTCTCCTCTTTTTGCATCTGGAGTAGTGTAGAATTCTTCGTATTTATATGGGTTGTTGTTGTAGTATGTTCTAAATATAGTTTCATCAGATTTGCTATATCTTTCTGGTAAATCTACAGTATATGAACCCATTTTGTTTCTAGTTGCTTTAAAAGATCCTGTTTCTACTTTGTAGCTTTCATCTACTTTAACCTCTACTACTTTACCATCTTTTGTTACTGTGAAGTCTGCTACTTTACCTAATAAGTCTTCAACATCAGCAACATCTGCTGGTACTGTTAGAGATATTTGATCTCCTTTTTCTTCTCTTGACTCTTTTACATAGTCTGCTTTTTTGATTTCTTTAATAATTTCTACTAATATTTCATCTTTATTTAATTTTTGTACTCTATGGTTTTCAAGTACTATTGCTTTGTAGATATCATATTTTCCATGTTGTTTTCCTGTAATTACATTGTAGAACATTTCAAATACGTCTTTTCTTATTGCTGCAGCATTAACATCTGTTATATTAACTCCATCAGTTACTCCTAACTCAGATGCTTTAGCTATATAAGGAGCTACCCATGATCCTGCATTTCCTCTTTCTTCAGCTGTTAGATCTCTTCCTAATGATAATCTAACTAAGATAGCTAAAACTTCTCCGTTTGTGATGTCTTTTGCTGGCATGAAGTTACCCTTTGCGTCACCAACGATTAAGTTTTTACCTGCTGCTAAGTTAGCATATCCATTAGCCCAGTGAGCTGTTGTCATATCTTTGAATCCTGAGTTAATTAATTTTAATGACTCAGCTTCTGATTCTAATCCTAGAGCTACAGCAATCATTCTAGCTGTTGATGCTCTATCAATCTTAGAGTCTAATTTTAGATCTCCGGATTGATCTCCTTTGATCATTTCCTGTTTTACTAACCAGTCGATTTTTTCGCTACCAGTTCCATCAGCGAAAACTGTACCAAAAGTTCCTAGTACCATAACTAAAGCTAGTACTAAGGATAAAATTCTTTTTGTACTCATAGTCTATTGACCTCCTTTAAAATTATAAATTTTACAAAACAGTTAAGTTTTGCATTCTATTCTAGATTATAGCATCAAAGGAAAATAAAATCAATTCCAATAATGCTAATGTAATAAATTTGTAATATAACTACTAAATCTATTACCATAACCCTTATGCTACTAGTATATACTAAGAAGTAATGTAATACAATTACAGTTGTGTTACAGTTATATTACAATTAACAATTAACATAGAACAAAGAACAATTATTAAGGGTTTAGCTATTGGGTCTTTATTGGCGACCTGTGGTCGCTTCCTTAATTGTGAATTTGTTTTAGTTATTCAGTATGTTTTCTCTAAAGTCATACATCAATCTTGTTTGTAAGTAGTTAATGAAATTAACCAATATTACTGCTGTTTCTTCCTTTGTTATATTTCTATTTGGGTAGAAGTATTGGTCGTTATCTATTATGTCTAATTGCTTTGCCATATATACATGATCTTTTGCCCATGTTGGTATGCTTGAATCATCTTGGAATCCTGTTGTATAGTTCTTAATTGGTGCTTGGTTTTGCATGCCTAATAGACGGATTAATATTGTAATTGCCTCTGCTCTTGTCAGGGCTCTATCTGGAGCAAATTTATCCTTACCTACTCCTTGCATTATATTTCTCTCTGATACTGCTTCGACATATTTGAAATTTCTATGTGTCTTAGGTACATCTATATATATAGGAAGTTTTTCTACTTTATTTCTCGAGGATCTTCTGCTGGTTTCTTCTTCTATTGGTAGTTCTATATCCATTGTACCTACCAATGCCTTAGCAAAATCTCCCCTACTCATTGGTGTACTTGGTCCTAAAGTTGTAGTATTTAGGGGTAACCCCTCCATACTTGCTATTAAAAGTATATCCTTCTCTGATGCTAATCCTCTAATATCCCTTAGTGCTGGGATATTGAGCCTTGTAATTATTGGGTTGGTATCTATTTGTGTAGAGCCATTACCTATATTTCTCCAAAGCATCTTTCCTTCTTCTGTGATTACTGGTAAATCATAATCATATTTCAATGTATTTTCATGTTTCTCTGTAAGGATATATCCTCCTTTGAAGGAGATTTGATTTGGCACATTTTCTACGTAGTTATAGTCCTTTGTTTTATTATAGGATGTCTCAACTACTGCTGTACCCTCCCATGCACCCTGACCTGTTACTTTGTTTTCGTAGTTCATTATATATTGTAATGTTTGCGTTTCTGTAGCAGACCAAGGGCTATCATAGCCTACTAAATTACCTATGGTCTGTACTATAATTTCTTCTCTGCCTTTATCTAGACGATAGGTCTTTCTAGCTGACCAGTCTCCTGCATAGAACTGTAGTAGTCCTGTATCTTGTACTACTTGTCCTTGATTCCATTGATAGTCTTCTGTCTTTACTTCATATTTCTTTTTTCCTATTTGGAATGTTTCCTTATAAGAATCTAAAGTTTTCTTTGATGTAGTTTGCTTACCATTGGTTTCAAAGGTTGTAATTAGTTTTACTGTTCTAGATAGACTTGCTCCTACCTTTTTATTGTCTAATTTATAGGTATATTGTTCTGTTTTTGTGTCACCTTTTTCTTTTATGCTGATTTTCAAAGTTCCTTCCAGTTCTATTGGTTCTCCTGTAAGGAATACTACTTCTTTATAACTGTTTTCGTTGTTGATTCCTCCCTCATAGCCTGGAATGTCTACGGCGAAGGAAGCAATTGATTGCATTAGTATTAAGATTGCTATTATATAGGAAGTAATTCGTTTCATCATTGTTCTCCTTTTTTTAGTGAATAGTGAAGAATGAATAGTGAAGAGTTCTAAGTCAAGCTTTAGAGTCTTTAGTCTTTTCAACTATTCACTTTTCACTATTAGTTATTCACTATCATGTTAATCTTCGATTAATATGATATATGTCGTACTCTTTGATGTTTGTTTTTGTTTTACTAGATAAGCCTTGCTTGTTTTTCTTATCTTGTATAACTCTTCTAATGGTATCGGTTTGTCGTTGACTAAAACTATTGCTTGGGTTAGGTCTAGAGTTTCATCTGTGCCTTTTTCCCATCTTTTTGTTAAGGTGTTGTAGTTTGTCACCTTTGTTAGTTCTATGGTTTTAGTTCCTTGGTCTATATTTTTTATTTCACCTAGTGTACTGTAATCCATTCTTACTAATTGGTTGTAACTATTAGTTTCCTGTGGTACTAAATTGATGCTTAAAACTTCTTTCCCTAGTTCCGTTTCTCTAGCTACTACATAAGCTGGTTTGTTTTTGTAATAGTCTTTTTGTATCCTATCCCTTAGGCTCCTATCCTTTATATCTATTAAATCTATATACTTAGAGTCTAGGAATGATTTAGTTGGTATATTCTTCTTTAACTCTGAGTCATATACTAATGTATCTTCTGTGAATATCATTTCTTCTGAATTTGGGTTAGATACAAATCCTGCTGTAGTAAGTATTGTTTTATCTAGTTTGAAGTTGTTGCCTAAAATTAATTTATAGTCTAGTACATCCTCTATCTTTCCTTTATAGACTAATAGTCTTGAGCCGTCTATTCTATCCTCTAATAAGGTTGTTCCTTCTATAGATACTACAGATGCTTGTTTCATCCCATTCTTAAAGTCTGATACTAGATAGATGTCCTGATATTTATTGAGGTTTAAACTATCTACTAATCTATTATCTTTAACCACTATAGTTCCATCATGGAAAAAGAACATATTTGAATCTACTATCATTTGTCCATTTCCATAGTCTATATTCTGTAATAAATCATTATACTCCATGCTAGAACCTGCTTTTATAAGCATCTTTCCTACTGATTGTTTTCCAAAGGCATTTTCATAGGCTATATAGGCTTCTAAACCTTTTCTTTTTTGGAGGTCGGATAATGTTAACTTCTTCCCTCCTTCGTATATGGAACCTGTGCCTAATTTTATTTGTGTCTTTTGTACTGTTCCAGTCCATACTCCTTGGTTCAGTACCTTTGGTTGTGAGATTATAACTTCCTTATTCCTCTCATCTACCATTTCAATTTTACCCTTTAATACTCCCTCTATATGCTTTTCTTCATCTTCTATTTTTATCTCTGATACTGTGGAAGAATAAGGATCATTGAATGTCAGTAATACCCTATCCCCTTCCTTTAACTGACGAAGCTCTGCTACCATTCCCTTTTTATATAAGGTTGTGGAAAAAGGGTCTATTTTGTATTTTTCTCTAGATTTAGTTGTTAGAATCTCTATATCTTGATTTGTGGCAAATAACACTGTACCCACTCTAAATCTTGTATTAGGTATGATATATCCATCCCTAGTAGGGTCATCTTCTTCTATTAATTGTATTTTTACTGTGTTTCTATCTCTTACTGTGGCTATAACTTCTTGCCCAAAGTACAGATCTGTTACTTTTATTTCCTTTGGTAAATCAATGGTATGTAGATTATCATCCCAATCTAGGATTGTAATCTGTCTATTCACTATATCTATGACTTCTATTGTACCGGAGATGGTTAGTTCCTTTGGGGCAGCGATTATTGGGATTGATTGAAGTAATAGAATTATTGTTAATATTAGGGTTGTTAGTTTTTTCATGACATTCTCCTTTTTAGTGAATAGTGAATGGTGAATAGTGAATAGTCTTGAGTAATGCTTTGGGGTCTATAGGTTTTTAACTATTCACTTTTCACTATTAGTTATTCACTTGTTTCGTTATTCACTATTAGTTCTATTTATCAGAAATTAGTAAATACTTACCTTTCTGATTAAATGAAACGGTTCTAGCTTCTCCCGCCTTTTCATATGTTCCTGTACTTATATTGAATACTCCTAAATATACATTTTTCGTATTTGTATATAGTAGAGTATCTAAGTCTAAGGTTAATTTTCCTGACCTTAGTAGCTTGTCTATACTTATTGTATCCTTTCCTCTTTGGAAAAGAAAGTCTATATCGTAAAGAATTGATGCTACTTTTTTTCCTCTTGGGATATTAGTCTCTCTTCCTTTTTTGATAACAATCTGTAGGTTTGAGTCCTTATCCCCTTCATCCATTGTACTTACCTTATAGGTATACATATCCTTTGGATTGATGGTCATTGTCATTGTGCCATCTTTGATATTCAATGCGGAATCAGTTCTTGCTAAAGCTAGTGGTATTTTGATTATATATTCATTTGCTCCTTTATACTTAGTTAGAGTGAAATCTATAAAACCAAGTCCATTTTTAATATCATCTGAGCCCAATGTCCTAATAACTTTATTTCCTTCTATAGTCTCTTTACCCTTTAATTCTATATTCTTTTGATCTTCTTTTAGTTTGTCTTCTTTTTCTTTTTGTTTGTAATCTTCCTGTATACTTAATGTCTTCACTGTAACTGTGGCAAAATCTATAGCTGCACCATGTTCATTTAATGCTCGTACCATAAATGTATATTCTGTATTTGGTTCTAATCCTTTTACTAGATACTCTGCTCCAGATGTTGTACCTACGAAGGTATTGACTGAGTCCTTAGTTTTTCTACCATAGATTTCATAGTCTGTTGCTCTATTTAATAAATCTGGGTCTGACTTATTCCATATTAGCATCACTGTAGATTCATATCCCGGTATACCTTCTAACACCATTGGTTTTAATGGCAATGGTTTTTCATATTTAAAGTCATTATATGGGTCTGAGATACCACCGTCTGGGTTGATGATTATTAAGCTGGTATTTTCTAAATCAGTAGCTTCAGCAAAGGTAACTTTAATTTGGTTTTCACTGACTACTTGTACCGTAGCCGCTTCCATACCTCCTATGACTGATGATTCTATATTATTTCCATCTTTATCTACTCCTGTAATACCTTGTCCCTTTAATTGCATATCTGGCTTTACATCTTTAGTCGGTATTATCTTTCCCCCTACTATTACTTTAGCACCCGGTAAGAACTGTATTCCATCTATAGTAACTACAGTCTTAGTGTCATTGGTAAATAATTTCTTAGGGCTTACATCATTTATTTTTGGCTTTGATATATAAGTGAAAATTAAATTATCCTGAGTCAAAGTGCCGTCTGGATTCTCTATAGTTACTTTAACTGGTCCAAGCCTTGGTGATGGTGGAGTTATTAGTTTTATTGTAGTATCTGTTATTTCTAGTATATCTTTAGCAGGTACTTCTACTCCCCCAAAGAATACTGATATAGTATTGTCTCCATAGCCCTCCATATTTTTTCTAAAGTCTTTTCCTTTTATAGTGACCTTAGTACCTCCTGTAGCAGGACCTTTATTTGGTTCTATATTTCCTGCACCCGGCTCTGATTCTCCTTTTATAAATTGAATATATATTGGAGCATTCCACATATTATTTGGATTATCTGATGAAACTTGAGCTCCATCTCCATTTGTTACTGTAACCCTATATAGATTTCCTACTACATTTTCATTGACTCCCGGCATTGTAAATGCTAGTTTATTTGGTGCTGCATTTAGAGTTTCTGTAATATCTTTATTTTCTATCTTTAGTATATTTCCTATTTGAATAGTTGCACCTTCTCTAAAATCTTCTCCTAGGACTGTAATATTTTGTCCACCTCTATAGTCTAGTCTTATTATTCTTGTATTTCCATCATCACCTTGCTCTGGATCTTTACCATCTCTTGTAATATTGGTTATTTTAGGCTTACTAGCTGGATTAGTATATTTATATTTCGTTGTAGCCCTTCCTCCATCTGGGTTTGTAACCTCTACCTGCACATCTCCTATTGTATGATAGGAAGGAGTTTGTAAGGATATAAGTCCTGAATTTACAAGCTTTGTTTCTGGTGAATATCCTTTTGCTACTACTAGTTTTCTATTCTTTATTTCTATCCTAATCAGTTCATACCCCGGGTGAAATTTTTTATCTGTATTTTCTAATTCCCATATAGGCAGATATATTGGCGAGCCATCATAGCCATCTATGGTAAATGTCTTTTTATATATTTCCTTGTCATATTTAGCTGTCAGTGTAATAATGGCTGATGTAATGCTTGTGTTGTTATAGTCTAGAGTAAAGTCTCCGTTCTCTAAGGTTATTTGTGCCATATTGTTGTTTATATCCTTTGTATCTCCTATTGTTCCAAACCTAACTAATGGCATATTATACTCTTTTTTCTGTCCCTTTTCCATCACATATAATCTTGTATTCTGGAAACCTGTACCTGATATTTCTACTGAGTCTTTACCTTGTTTTTTACCTATATCTCCTACTATTTTATTTATTGTTATCTTTGAGCCTTCAAAGCTTAGAACTACCTTGTTAGATGTACCAAAGTCATTGTTTACCACATATAGCTCCTGTTTACCTGCTGCTATTTGTGGTGTAATAACTCTTATATATCCATCTCCAAACTCTACTATTCTAGCTTCTATTCCACCAATTCTCACTGTTGGAAGGATTGGTGATGTTAGATATTCTGTGTAAGTCTCTACTGGTGCCAATAGTTTTTCTTTAGCTCCATCATAGTTTAGCCAACTGGTATAGGAAGTGTACTCTCCATCTCCATTTAGGTCTTCATAGAATACCTTCACTCCGTTTCTTTCTCCTTCTATCCATCCAGAATATTTTGGCGTTAGAGCCCAAGGCTCTTCAAATTTAAAGTATTTTCCTGTAATAGTTAATATCTCTTCTCCTGCTGCAGAACCTATTTGATTTTCCTTTTGAAACTCTGCCTTATCTATTACCGGTCTTGCAGATGGTGGAATTACATAGGTAAATCTTCCTAATGCAGTACCACCGTTTCCATTTTCTACAGTAACGGGTACTAGCTTTCTATCGGTTCCCTCTTCATTCATATTTCTTCTGTATGGTGGCATTGAAGTTATTATAAGTGTATCCACTCCACCTCTTATTTCTCTTTTTATACTGCTTTGAGGTACTAGTGCTCCATCTACATAAACCTTTGAATTATCTTCAAAATTCTTTCCTTCTATCAATATCTGATATCCTCCATCTATGGAGCCTATGGATGGTTTGATTTCTGTTATTTGTGGTTTTAAAGATACAGTTTCATAGTAGTAGAATAAATCCTTTGCTATCGATTTCTTTGTATCTGGATTTTCTACTGTGATTGTATATCCACTTGGTAGCTTTGATACTAATGGTGGAACTCTAAATTCTATTCTATTTTTATCTTTAACCTGTACCCTAGAACCATAGATATCTTCGCCACTAAATTTATATGGTGTCTTCATTACAAGGTCTAGAACTAAAGTACTTCCTTGAAATAGTTTAAGTCCATCTTCTGAGACATCTACTCTATATGTTTGTCCGCCTTTTTCTGCGATTAAATCACCATTTTCATATCTTATATTATATAGATTTATTATATTGTTCTCTTCTGCTCCACTTCCTCCATCTGAAAGGAAGATATTCATTCTATTATCATTATAGATAGTAAAAAATTTGTTTTGATTGTTTCTATCTACTAATATTACGCTATGAGCATAACTCGATAGTTTTGCTACGCTATGCTCTGAAGCTATTAACATTTCAGATGAATTCGTATATGGCTGCAATACAATATTTCCATTGATATCTCTATTATATTCATTGATGTCTTTCCCATCCATCAATACTCTACTACCTATTAATCTATGGATTCCCATTCCTGTAATACTTACAACTGATGGATTTGGTGCTAGGAAATTATCTCCATCTATGACAACTACAGTATCTAATGTTCCACTCTTAGGTGAGAAGCTTGTAAGGATCGGGTCTCTTTGTAATGATTTTACAAAGGTGAAATCCTTTACTGCTATACCGCCGTCTGGATTCATGACCATTATTTTAGTTGGTCCATCTATTATTTGTGGAAACTTAGGTGCATTAAATTTCAATATTGTATTTAATCCTGATGGATCTAGTTCCTGCTTTACTCCTGTAACCTCAACTCCCCCTAAGAATACTCTTGCGCCTTGTTGGAAGTTTGAACCAGTGACTATTATTTCTTCTCCTGAATCTATTGCTACTACATTTGGTGTTACTGTATCTATAGTAGGTGAAGGATTGTCTTTTAAATCTATAAACATGACTGCTACGTTGTCGTTGCTAACAGGTTCCCCTGGCTTTTGACTTCCTAATACTGGGTTCATTACATATACTGGTTTAGGTATTGGCTGAGACCTATCTGTAGTAACAGAATCTGTTGGTAGGTTTATATCTGCATTTTTAGGTAGATTTATTATTATTTTATTTCCTACATCTTTACCTATGGTACCGTCTATTATATTACCCTTAGAATCTAGGATTGTAATATTTGCTCCAGATATAGTTTCCCATTTATTATTTTTGTAGATCTCTACTTGTCCCTCTTTTTCTGGACTCATTCTAAGGACTATACCATCATCGCTGTTTTCTAGATTTGCTCCTATACCTACTATCGGATAATTTGTCACATCTTTACCAGTTGTATTATCTCTAGATCTTAATACTTTGAAGTTTTGACCTTCAATAGTTATTACCATATCTTCCTTTAATCCATATCCAATTCCTCTTTGAACTACTTGAATTTGTTCTGGTATTATTTTAGTTATGCTAGGTCTTGTATGGCTAGGTATTATGGTGTATTTAATATTATCATTTGTTACTATATTTACAATTGTACGTGTACCTTCATCTGTTTCTATTTCTGTTTGTATTATTACAATAACATTTACTTGTTTTTCGGCATTTACGTTACTTGAAGGAACTCTAACAGATAAACTGTCATATACCTCATCAAAGGAATATACTGGCTTATCATTTACTGTATGGGGAGTTGTCCTATCTCCTACATATACTGCTATATATCTGTTTATTGAATGTACTTTGCTATTATTATAAGTTGTTGATCCACCTACATCATATTTAATGTGGAAAACCTTGTCCTGTCTATTATCAGTATCTATACCTTCTGATCCTATAATATCGCCTATTACATTGTCTAAAATTTTATCTTCTATAAGGACTTCATTATGTTTTACTCCTTGAATATTATCAAAGCCATCTATAAAATCTACTTCGTCAAACTTTTTACCTCCTATTCTAACTACCTCACCTGTATCTGGTCCCTTTGCTGGGGTTATGCTGGTGATTACTGGAGATTTATCCGCTCCTATAACGAAGTATTTGTTCTTCACTGCTTTTCTCTCTAAAACCTGAGCATCTATATTTCCTTTAGGATCTTTTACTCTATTGGTTACTTGAACCTCATAGGATTTACTGTCTTGTATCCCCTTTGGAATTTTTATTTTCATTACCTTTCTATTCTGTGAATAGGATATTATTTCAGCCATATTATTTACTGAATATTTATCAGTAGTATCTGTAAGGAAAAATACAGAGTATTCCCCTACTCCATCCTTTACATTAAATTGTCCGTTATTAGCTCTAATATATGCAACGCTTTCCTTTTCTCCCATTTCTGGTATGATCTCTAAATAATCACCTGGCTGGTCACCTAATTCCTTTAATGTCCCCATCAACTTAAATGCATTAGGGTATGTTACATTCTGTATAATTTCCCCACCTTGAGAGTGAGAACCTCTAACTTCAAAGTTAATAGTTTTATATCCAGGATTTCCAGTCATTAGTGGCTGTGAAAATTCAGTCGCACTATTTGGAACTATTTGTCCTAAACCTTCTATAGTCATTGTACTTCCATATGCATTTAGATTTTCCCCTTCAAATCTAAGGTTTTCACCTAATAGTACATCATAGGTCTGCATTTTTGTTATTTTAGGTGTAGGATTTAGTGTAGGTCCTGATATATTTATTATTTGTCCACCTATATATATTTGGTTAATTCTTATATTATCCTTTGGTCGTAATTCAAAGCTTGGATATATTAATTTATCCACGTTATTATCATCTATAGTTATTCTTCCTATAGTATGCTCAGTTCCCTTTGAATCTCTGACTTTTATGTCATAAGTCCCCTTAGTATCTATTCTTGCAGTAATATAGAAAGAAATCTTATCTAGCTGAGTTTCATCTCGTTCTTTATAGGTATAGTTTATTGTCATCTGCGGAATCACAACACCAGATTGTGCAAATGCAATTATTTCTCCGATTGGGATCAGGGGAAGTAGTATTGATATTAACAATATCAGGGATACTATTTTTTTAAATTTTGTCATGAAATCACTCCTTAGACTTATGTACTGGCGTACTTATACTCATTAATTCTTATCGGCAAATATAGACAATTTCTTGAGGTTATTATGAAGAAAAATACA
Organism: uncultured Tissierella sp.; assembly: GCF_902479755.1. Classification (NCBI taxonomy): domain Bacteria; kingdom Bacillati; phylum Bacillota; class Tissierellia; order Tissierellales; family Tissierellaceae; genus Tissierella; species uncultured Tissierella sp. The sequence goes on from NZ_CABSQO010000003.1 coordinate 53,996, forward strand.
TTTTCTGCCGATAAAGATAGTGAATAGTGAATAACTAATAGTGAATAGTTAAAAAGACCCCGAAGCCTTACTCAAAACTATTCACTATTCACTTTTAACTATTCACTAAATAAATTGGGGGGAGATTTTTTGAGAAGGAGATTTATTTCATTTGTATTAGCAATAATTATTTTAATTCCTCTAGTACCAATACCTGTTTTTAGTAATGGATTGGTTAAGGAAATTGATGTTTTCATGAATAATTTTAGGGTGCAAGTAGAGGGAAAAAATTTTTCTCACAAGGAAGTTTTTCTTTATGAAGGTGATATTTTTGTACCTATGAAAGACTTCGGTAAAGCTCTGGGTCTTGGAGTTAATTTTAATTCCAATAAGAGGACTCTTACTTTGAACTCTAATAATAAACTGAGATTTAATGATAATTCTAAATATCCTATAGCCTATCAAAGAGGATATGAAATAGAGGTCAAAGAAAGATTGATGGATAATATTAATCAAGAAATTCGTGATTTTTTGAGGGACACTAAATCAAAATCTAGTTCAAAGGATATAGATTTAAAAACTATTCGTGCTGGTTTTTCAGGTATAGAAATTACATTAGATGGAAAAAAGATTTTTTTAGATGGGGAACCTCTTTTATATAATGATGATGTCTATCTTCCATTGACATCCTTGTCACCTTATCTATATATCACTCCAAAGTTAAATAATAATGTTATAGATATTGATTGCAATGGAGTATTGAAGGACAAGCCAAAGGATACTATTTATCCTAGCTATTATTCTATTGATGAATTAGTTAAATTTAGAGAAGATTTAAATAGTAGATATGCTAGGGAATTGGAAGAACTAAATAAAAAGAAAAAAATAATAATTGATGTAAAGATTCCTTATGAAGAAATAAAATCCTTATCGGATATGGAAAGATATTTAAATAGACATCTTTCAAAAATTAATGACTTAAATGTGGATATAGACCTTCGCTCTGGTACTGGTAATTGGTATTATGTAGAAATTGATTTCTCTACTCGTGATAATAGTAGATGGCGTAATCTAAGTAGAAGAGATGTGGAAGCCTATATATGGGATATTTATGTGGCTATTTCTAGTCTTTATGATGAAGAAGCCAGAATCCAAGGAAATATAAAGAGATATGTAAGTTTTGATACTAAGGCGAAAAATATTGTCTTTAGCTTTATGGATAGCGGATTAGATATGAAATCAAAGGTAGATCCTGTATTTATTGGAGAACTGCTTAATAAGACACTAGGCAAATATGGCGGTGAATACTTTGATTATACTGCTAGGATTTCAGGCTATGATTTGGAGCTTGTAATCACTCCTTCTCATAGTGACTATATGGAAAGATGGTCTCCTAGCCGTAAACTGGACTTGCTGGAGAGGATAAATAGTGAAATCAGAAGATATTATCCTGGTCTTAAAGTAAATGGCAAAGTTGTTTACAGGGATTTAGAGCCTATATCATTTACTATTGATGATAATAAAGTAAGATCAACTACTTTGATGGCAGACACTGCCGAGTATTTAAACAATAGATACGGTGTGCTATATACCAATGGAGTTAGGATTCCTATAAAGTATAGTTTAAATCAAGTAGATAATGATAATTTCAAACTAATGGTAGATATGGACTTCTCCGCATCTGACTCTAAATGGAATACTAGTTCAAAGGATGATTTAGCTGATTTGATGAATGAAGTTATGAAGCTAATAGTAGATATGTGGGATGCTAATGTTTTCGTTCAGGTATTTGATAAATCTCAGTATTTGGTTTATGAATACATTGTTTCTCAAGATACTGTACAGATGGTAAGAGCTAATCCTAGTGGTGGTGAAGTTGTAGAAGGTTCTACTGTTACTTTGAGCACTGCCACAAATGGAGCCAAAATTTACTATACTCTAGATGGCTCTATGCCTACTATTAACAGCAACTTATATACTGCACCTATAGTTATTAGCTCCAATACTACAATAAAAGCCTTTGCTGTAAGAAATGGATTTAAAGATAGTCCAGTATCTACATTTGAATATACTATAGTAGCTGATGATAATATGGCTACTGGTTTAGATAGTTTAAGATTTGATATAGGCACTCTTAGTCCTAGATTTGATAGGAGAGAATCTAATTATACTTTATCTTTACCTTATGGAACTTCAAGAGTTAAAGTCACTCCAACAGCGGTCATAGGAAGTATCACTGTAAATGGCACTACAGTTGCCAGCGGAGATAGCATAGATTTAAATATAGACTCTAATCCAATTAATATCATCCATACTGAATCTGGTAAGGCTAAGAATAGGTCTTATACTATTAATGTAAAACTTGAAGATAAAGAAGAATCTGATGTTAAGTTACGTAGCTATAGCTTTAATACCTTAGGTTATGGTATCTTTAGTGGTCAGCTTACAGGAAATTATAGTGGTCATAGGGTGAAACTATTATCTACTACTGATAGTGAATATGACGAAGTATCAGTTGATAGCAATGGTGAGTTTGAGATTACGGGATTCCCTATTGATTTTCTAAGCAAATTAATAGGATACAAATATGAGGTTATAGATTCAAATGGAAATATAGTCGATTCTGGAACTTTAAGTGAAAGATAGTGGAGGTGATGATTTGAAAAGAACTTTGTCAGTTTTACTAGCTATTGTACTTCTACTCCCTAGTTTTACTTTTGCTAGTCCCTATGATGATTTGATTGATAATGCCAGAGTTTTTCAGATGGGTATAATGGGACAAGGCAGAATTGATTTAGATAAGAAGATTAGTCGAGAGGAACTGGCTACCATTGCTGTTAGACTAAAGGGATTAGAATATATGAAGGATTTCCAAAAACAATCTACTCCATTTAAGGATGTAAAAGGCTGGTCTGTTCCATATATAAATATTGCCTATGATATGAAATTAGTAAATGGAGTAAAAAAAGATTTCTTTAATCCCAATGGCAAAATCAGCTATGGGGAACTTCTAACTGTATTGATGAGAATTCTAGGCTATGAAGATGGTGTAGACTTTAAAAAATATCCTGAAGACTATTATTCTAAGGCTTTAGAAATAGGTCTAGGAAATCTCTATATTCCCCATGATGAGGTTGTGACTAGAGGCATTGCTGCTGCTACTATTAATAAGGCATTGGATTTGAAGATGAAAAATAGTGATAAGAATCTGTCTAGCTTACAGGGCAGTTATTATATAAATATACCAGGTACAAGTCCAAATGCAGAAGATTATATAGTGGATAATAAAGTTTATATGAGAGATTTAAACTTTAATACTACTATTGTAGGAGTTTTTTCTGGGGTGTTAATGGGTGTAAGTGATTTCTCTGAATACAAGGTTGTTCTATTATCTAAGTCTGATAAGATTTTGGATTCTATGATATTAGGGAGAAATGGAAAGTTTTCCATTGAAAACTTTGATATTAGCACTTTAAGTAAATTACAGGGATATAAATATGAGATTTATTCTCCCAGTGGAAATTTAATTCTATGGGATAATTTAGACTAGGAGGTGTTTATGTGAAAAGGATATTTGTTTTTGTTTTAAGTATAATTATTTTACTCAGCAGTTCTATTAGCTTCGCCGCTCCCGGAGACTTTATCCATACTGGATTAAAGAAGGGTTATAATATGAAGAATACAGATGATAGAGCCGCTCTAATAAGAGATTTGAAGAATGGGGACGTTGATGAAAAGCTTTTTTATCGTGAGATAGAAGGCGGAAAATATATAAACATAGTTGAGGAAGAAGACAAACAAGAGGCAGAGTTGAAAAATCTTCTTTCAGCTGAAGGTGTAGATACTTCTGATCCCAATGCTATAGAAGCATTTCTTAAAAATCCTAATAATACTGAAATAGTTCGAGATATAGGTACAGCATTAGAGAAAGTAACTACTAATAATGCAAAATCATTTGATGATATTGATGATGCAGACAAAGGTTATATTGAAGATTATTTCAAAAATATATATGCTCAGAGACTACTGACTCCTAGTAATTATTCTATACCTGTACCCGGCTCCAAGGATAATGCTACTAAGATAGTAAATTTAACTTTTCCTTCTGGTTCTGGAGCTACTAGGTGGATAGTTAAGGTGGGGGATAATTCCTTTGGACCATTTGAAATTAACAAAGAAATGACTGATGGAAAATCATATAATTCTGGCACAGATATTGAAGCTGAAATAGATAAATATTTACTTCTAGCCGCTGTCGACGCCAATGCTAGAATAAAGGCCTATGCTAGTATCAAGATTACCAATGAAATGGTAAGGGCACCTAAGGTTGAGGCTGAGAAAGATACAAGTATAACAGCTACTTTAAATAAAGCTACAAATAATTCGGGGGCTACTACAGTTAGTGGACTTACAGGTGATTGGAAATTAGCCGTATTAGACACTATGCGTGATAAGGTTTATGAAACAGATAAATTTAATTCCGTTGATTATGCAGATGGTATAGAGCTTAGAGTTGCCAGTGATGAAGAGTTGGACAATATGTCTAGTGACTTTAAGAAATATATTATTATCTATAGTGAGAAGGATGGGAAGATAGAGAAGTATAATATAGTTGAAGTGACTTCAGATAAGGTATCAAATGCCTTTGAAGCTGAAAAACTTATTGCTGGAAATCATTATTCAATTCCTGTAAAGGGTAATTCCGCTGGCACTACTAAAATAGAAGAACTATCTGGGTTAAAAGATTTTGGTGCTTCTAAATGGATGTATAAAGTAGGTACTAATTTAACTGCTCCTCTATTGGATAGAGGTATAAAGGATAGTGTAGACTATGGAGCTGGTGAAGATATATCCATTGGTATAGGCCAAGATTTAATGATATTGGCTACTGATAGCAATGGACAGGTAAAAGCTTACGACATAGTTAAAGAAATTACTGAGGATAAAATAAAAAATCCTTTGGCAGAAGAGCTTAAGGAAACTACTCATTACACTAAGCCTGTAAAGGGTTCTACTGTAGGTACTACTGCATTTGGGTTCTTGAAATATTCTGGTATTTCTAGTTGGAAATATGTAGTTAGTAATGAATCCATATCAGCACCTGAGCTAGGCAGTAGTCTAGAAACTGGTACGTCTATTAATTTAGTCAGCGATGCTAGTGACAATATAGAAGTGGAAAAAGATGAGGATAAGTTAAAGGATGATAACGGATTTAGAAAATATATGATGGTATATGGGTTAGATGGAAGTGGTAAGGTCAAGGTATATAAGAGTTTCATCATGAATGACTCCAATGTAAAGATGCCTACTGCTAATTTACTTGAAACTCCTAAGAACTATTCCATTCCTGTAAAGGGTAATACTCCTAATACTACTAGAATAGCAACCTTAAACCACACTGGATTAAGCAGCACTGGATTTAGATATAAGATAATAGATGAATCATCTATGGATATAGAGTTTAACCAAAAAATTGATAATATTCGTGAACTTAGGGCAAACGTAGATATAACTACTACTGTAGGCAAGAATTTATTGATATTAGCTGTAGATAGTTCCAATAGAACTAAGGCTTATAATATAATCAAGCTTGACTTCGATAATGTAAAGGCTGGAAATGCACCTTTACTACAACCTACAACAAATTATCAAGGTCCCGTACCTGGTGATGTAAATAACAGTACCAAATTTACTTTCTTAAATCTACCAGCAGGCGCTAATAAATGGGTTTATAAAATTGGTATTTCTAGCGTTGGTACACTTGAATCTGGTGCTGTTGTTGGTGGAGATTATAAGGAATATACACCTTATGAAGATATTACTGGTGTATCCTCAGAGCAATATTTATTGTTGGCAGCTATAAGTAGCGATAATAAAGTAATTGCCTATAGAGAATTTAGATTAAATGATAATGAGGTGAAGGGCAGTACTGCTCCTCTGCTAACTGAAAAGGCTTATCTATTGATGAAAGGCGATAATCCTAGTACGACTAAGCTAAAGCTTGAACCTCTAGGTCTTGAAAATCCTTTATCTATTGGATGGAGATATAAACTAGTAGATACTAAACCTACTGAAGATACTAAGAAGCCTTATTTAAACCAAATAGTATCTGATACTACGACTTACAATGTAAACTATAGCACTAAAATTGGTCCTGACATTGCTGTAACCAAGATTGGCAGCTCCTATGGATATATATTGCTTCTTGCTACAGATTTTGCTGGTAGGACTAAAGCATATGAATATATTGAAGTAACTGCTGATAATGTGAAGGAACATGCGCCTACTTTTAGTGGTGTTAATATTGTTGAAGGTTCCACCATTGATTCTGCTAAGGTCACTGGACTAGCTACTGGGAAAGAATATAGGTATTTAATCAGCAGCACTATACCTACTACTCCTGCCTCTGGTGATACTTTGCCTTCTGGAGTCGAGAAATATATTCCTGATACAACGGAGGTTAAAATCAATATTGGTAAGTATCTAACCATATACGAGATTGATAATGATGGAAAAATTATTGGATATATAACATTCGAGATTGTCTCTGTAAAACAAGGACAGGCCGATTTGTCGGGAGAAACTCTCCTTGAAGGCAATATTAAAAATGGAGGATCTAAAGTTACTGTTAAATTAAGTAATGCTGCTACTTGGGCTGATGTAGTAAATAACAAATCTATAAGAGACAAGTTATTCAACGGATTTAAGGCTGATAAAGAAATTAGTGAATGGTCTAAGGTTGTAGCTGCTATGGTAGCTGATGGCAAGGGTGCTATTAATCTTAGTGGAGATACAATTACAATTCTATTGCCTCAAACCTTAAATTATGATATTAAAGAAGAACAAAAAATATCTTTAGTCATACCTGCTGAAGCTATAGAGGGAGCTATAAATCCTATAGCCGCTACTGGAACTATAACTATAAAGCCTACTATAGGTGCTACTATCTCTGGTGATGTAGTAAGCAGTACCGTTCGCCAATCTGATATTAAATCTGGCGGCAAAACTATAGTAATTGAATTGGCAGATGGTATATGGAATACGGATGTAAGTGGAATAATAGATGAATTTAGTGGCAGGACTAATTGGAGTAAGATCCTTAATAAAGTAAAGACTAATGGGAATATAGTTAGAAACTCTGGTACTAAGGTGACTATTACCCTTCCCCCTGTAACCGATGTAGATTTTGGTACTACTAAGGAAGTAATTTCACTAACTATACTTAAGAGTTCCAATCTAATCCAAGGTGCAACTGAAGATGTAATTGCCAGTCCAAACTTTACTCTATATCCTGATATATTACAGGTTGCTGGCAAAGCTGCTGATGAAAAAGATAAAGTTACTTTAATGGCACCTGATTATAGAATCATAGATACTAAGAATGATACTTGGGTCATTGATATAACCGTTGGAACTTTAAAAGACAATATAACCAACAATGATATAATAATCGCTGGTCTTCCTAAAGGACTTGTGGCTACTGTATCTAAAGTTTCAACTAATGCTATAGAAATTAAAGTATCTGGTACTGCTTCGACTACTTTAACTAGTGATACAACAATTAAAGTAAAAATTAAAGGCATTGCTGTAACAGAGCCTAACTCTGTTGATTCTGATGAAATAGAGTTAAAGTTGATTAAAGGCGGATCTATAATAGGAGAATTAAATAATGTAGGAATAAATGTTGTAGATAATAAGCTGACTAAAACTAATGAGAATATGCAATATAGCTTAGACTCAACCAATGGAGTTAATGGAACATGGTATGATGCTTCTAGTGGAACTGAAACTACTGTTACTGGCGGATTTAAAGCTGGCAAAGTCTATGTAAGAGACAAAGATAATATTAAAGTATTTAGAGAAGTAGCTATTCTAAGTCACCCTAAAGCACCTATAGGAATTGACCCTTACACATTAAGTGTAAATTACACTGCAGATAAGAAAGAAGTCGAATTAAACGGATTTGAAGCTGGAATATTCGATTTCACTCTAGATGGTGGTAATAATTGGTCTAAACTTGATACACCTAAGATTATTTTAACTAAGGACTCTGATTTGAGAGTTAGATATAGGGCTAATGAAAATAGCTTGCCATCATTAGCTACTGGAAAATTAAATGGATTATATCTTGGAAATATAACTATGAATGTTGGGGCAGGTAAAATTATTGGTACTACTACAACTATGGAATATAGTTTAAATGATGGAGATACTTATACTACAGCTAAGGCTAATGAAACTCCTGTAAGTTTCGTAAAGGATGGAACAGTGATCATTAGAGAAAAAGCTAGACCTTTAAATAAATACCCCATTGGTACTGTAGGTATCGTCGCAAGTCCTACTAAAGAAAGTATAAGTTTTAGCATTCTAGCTGGTACTATTACCGATACAGGAAAAAGAGGTCTTCAATATAGAATAGGTAACGATAGCTGGAAGGATTTATCCTCCACTGACCCGTCAACATCAGTAGATTTTAAACAAGGTAAGCTTGAGGTTAGAGCTAAGGGAGATGCTGATAAGCTTCCTTCTGAGCCTGTTGAATTAGCAATCATAGCTAATCCTGCTTCAGCTCCTGAGCTAATTGCTGATGATTTTACTAAAAATATTAGTTATTGGAATGGCAGTAGTGAATTATTATTAGAAGATGCTTCATTAACAGATGTACTTGAATATAATATAAATGGCGGTCCTTGGAAAACTAATACTACTTGGGCTAGTGATAAAGTAACTGATTTAATAAAAAATGGAAGTCCAAAGATAAATGTAAGACATAAGGCTAAAGCTGATACCCTACCTAGTTTGACTAAGACTATAAGTTTTACAGGTAATCTAACTTTTGAAAATGTAAAACTTAATGTAGTAGAAGGAAAAATTGAAGGCACTACTACTGCTATGCAATATAGTATAGACTCCACTGATGGATTAAATGGTACATGGATCGATGCAAAAGCAAATACTACAGCTATATCTTTTACCCAAGGCATGAAAGTTTATATTAGAGAAAAATCTAAGCCTTTAAATTGGCACGAACTTAGTAGTGGTATCGGTGTTGAAGCTGCTATTACTACTGGAGATATTGCTTATAGTATAGTTGAAGGTAGTATAACTAACAAAAGCTCCTCTCAAATTCTTGAATATAGAATAGGCACTGAACCTTGGAAGTCAATTGATAGATCTAAAACAGTTTATGGAGTAGAATTTAAGGCTGGAACATTACAAATTAGAGCTAAGGGTACTGAAAGTACTTTACCTTCATCAGTTATCAGTATAACTATAAAGGCCAAGGCTTCAGCTCCACAGCTTAAATATGATGATACCAAATATACTATTGAAAAAATAGGTTCTGCTGAAGGGATAAGCTATGAATATAGTATCAACGGTGGATCATGGATTTCAGGTAATACAAATACTCAATTTGAAGGTGGCAATGTAGTACTTGTGAGATTGAAAGCTACAGATGAACTACTTCCTAGTCTAGAGCAAAAAATTACCTTTACACATAATCTGGATTTAGGAAATGTTATATTAAATGTTGGAAAATCCCAGCTTGAAAATACCAGTACCTCAATGGAGTACAGCATAGATTCTACTAATGGAGAAGATGGACTATGGTTCCAATGTACTGCTACTACAACAAAGATTGACTTGAAACCTGAAGCAATTGTATATGTAAGGGAAAAAGCTAAGCCTAGAAATTCATTGAAACTAAGAAAAGATATGGATCCAATTAAGAAAAAAGATTTCATCAATGGCAATGTTATTGTAAATAGTAACTTAGACTATGATCTTCAGAAAAGAACTATTTCCATTAACGGTGTAGATGCTGGAAATAAAGAAGCACTGCAGAATATAGTAAATGATTTACAATACAGGATAGACAATGGCAATTGGATAAATGTTGATTATGTGACTTTAGTAAATGGAGAAACTATATTAGCATTTAATGTAAACTTTGTTGCAGGAAATCTAGAGTTTAGACTTAGAGGTGATGAAAACACATTGCCATCTGATAGTATTTTAAAGTACACAATCAAGGCTCCGATTTCAGCACCTAATGTGTCTGTAGGATTTGATTTAGCTAAGTACAGAAATAGTATTAATGGCACTATAACTAACTTAGAATATAGCTTCGGACCAAATGGACCATGGATTGATGGAGTGCATTTAGATAGCGAAGATTTAGCAGGTAATGTATATGTTAGAACTAAGGCTAATAAGAATACTCTTCCTAGCTTAGTTAAAACTTTAGAATTTACCCCTGTTCTAAATCTAAAGACTATAAACCTAAGCACTCATGTAAAACCACTTGAATTAAATGGTACTACTGCTCAAATGGAGTATAGAATAAATGGTGCTGAATGGAAACCTTGCTCTGAAGGCAATACTCAGCTAAAGAGAATGGATGGATCCGATCTAAATGATCTTTCTGTTGTAAACAAAATTGAAATTCGTGACAGTAAACAACATGGAAATACTATTATAGTATATCCATAACCATAAGTTAAAGCAGCTAGGAAATATCCTAGCTGCCTTCTTATTCCACAAATCCTTTTACTTTTCCTCTAAGAATCAGCCTTGTAAATCCACCAGTTGGTTTGTCCACATAAGTGGGTAATCCCTTCTCCTTTAATTTATCTGGTAGATTTGTCTTTGCTCTGTCTTTATCTAATATTACTCCTACATGGGGATGCATTGTAACAAAGTCAAGTATTTCCTCATCTGTATAATCTTCCTTTGTAGGATTTAATATTACCTTGTTAAATCCCCTATATGTTACTGTTAAATATTGGCGGAAGTTTTTTATCTCCACTATACATCTATCTATTAGCATTGGATATTCTGTAAAAGCTTTGACAAACACTTTAGTATCTGGCTCTCCATGACGCAGAATAATGTATGCATCTTCGTGTTTTTCCATCCATTTTATAAGATCCTCTATTGCCATTTGACTTTGATCTTTTTTCATTTTTAATCCCTTAAATTCTTCTAAAGTCAACCTTCTATCCTTTGGATCTTCAAAGAGGTTATTATAGTACCAATACCAATCCTTTAATAAGATTATCCTATCATCTGTAGTTAACTCTATATCTACTGCTAAGAGCCTACGCCCTTTATCATAGGCCTTATTCAATTCTTCTAAGGAATTAAAATAGAAAGAAGCTATCTTTTTATCCTTTAATATTTCCGCCTCTGTTAAAGCCTCTAAATCTACTTCTCCAATATTTTCTATATAATATTTCAATAAGTTTTTCTTTAGGATAAAGTCTGAGTTATTGATTTCTTCAATTATTTTATCATACATGGAACGAAATTTATCCTTATCTATTTCTTCCCTTGTATTTAAGTCATAAGCCTTGCTATGGTCAAATAATCCATCCCTTGCCATTACAAACATTGTATCCTCAGATATAAATGACCCTTTTAATAAATATGTTTGTGGAAATACATAGTTTTTGTCTTCATAATTTGTCAAATCTCTTCCTAGCATTAAACCCTTTTCATTTTTATATCCCATTATATTTAAAATAGTTGGATAGAAATCCATGGGGCTTCCTACTGTAGAAATGGTTTCATGAATCTCCTCTCCTGGCACATGAATAATAAGTGGTATATTCATCATAGAATCATAATCATATTTATATCCTAGAAACTCTGTCATCATATTATCTACTTCATTATCTCCGCTTTGTATTGCAAAATGATCTCCATATATAGCAATAACTGTGTCTTTATATAACCCTTCATTCTTTAAATCTTCTATAAATTTACCTATTTCCTTATCTGCATAATGTATTGATTGTAGATAATTACCTAAAATTGTGCCTTCATGCTCTGGCTTAATTTTTAGCATTTGATATTCTTCTGGAATATTAAAAGGCGAATGAGATGTAAGAGTTATAATAAAAGCGTAAAACGGATTATTATCTATACTATCTAATTCCTTTAAATATTCTATATTTTGCTTAAAGAAGTCTTCATCTCTTATTCCAAATCCAATAGTCTTTTCAAATTTATAATCCTCTTCAGATATAAATCTTTGGAAACCTTGACCGACATAGGCTTTTTCTCTATTCCAAAATTCCTTTTTATATCCATGCATAGCCCAAACAGTATAGCCCCGATCTCTCAACAACCAAGGAAGACCATAAAATGTATTATTCTCATATTTGGTATAGCTAGGCTCTTCCAAGGATGGATGTAAAGAATTGTGACTTACGAATTCCGCATCAGAGGTATTACCCCTACCTATAAGTTGATAATATTTATCGTAATATATGGAAGATTTATCATTCATTAATCTATTTAAATTTGGTGTAATTTCTTGGTTATTGTAATTCAAATCTATTACAAAATTTTGCAATGCTTCTACCTGTAGTACTATAAGGTTTTTATTTTTTCCTATTCCAGTTAATTTACCATCTTTTAAGTTTGTACGAAGCTTTATTGACTCTAAGTCTTCTTCTGTAAATATAATATTTCCTTCATTTTTAGAGGAATTAATATTTTTAGCTATATCTGTAGCATGAAAAAAATATGGTTCTTGTGCCATTAATGATTCTATTTGTCCTATAGTATTGCCATGAATTATTGCGAAGGCAAGAATCGTAAATATTATATGATTAATATAAGGGAGAAAAGAGGAAGTTTCTTTTATCCTTTTTAAATTAATTTTCTTGGAATATGCTGAAATAAAAATTAGTATAGGTATATCTAATATGATTAATAGATTTTTTATATTTATCAGGCTTTTTATATTATCTCCCACTGCTGTAAGTTGCTTAGCCTGTCCTAACATTGATACAGAAGGTAATGCATAGAATTGACTATAATAAACTACATCTAGAAACATTATAAATGAAACTACACTATAAAAAATCATTATGATTAGAGTTTTATATTTTAGCTTTGTTTGATTAATTAAAGATATAATCCCTATTGTGGTCATGGACGTTATGATTAATATTAAAATTTTATTAAATTCAACATTGGTAATATTTAAAAATAGTATTGTTTTTAGTATAAATAAAATTGATAAAATCATTTCTGCCTCCAAACTAATACAATAGGGGACGATTAATTCCGTCCCCTTGTTTATTTAATTTTTAATAATCCTATTTTAATATTTCTAATGCCTTTTTTAACTGCAAATCTTCTTTTTCTGTGTTCTCTACTTTTATATCTGGCTCTATTCCCTTTCCATGTATTGAGGTCTTATTTGGAGTTAGATATTCTGATGTTGTTAACTTTATTAAACTTCCATCTTCAATAGGCAATAGAGATTGTACTATACCTTTTCCAAAGGTTTTTGTCCCTACTAAGGTTCCTGCTTTTCTATCCTTTATGGCTCCTGCTACTATTTCAGATGCAGATGCTGAGTTTTCATTTACTAATACTACTAATTTGTATTTTATTTTCTCAAGGGTTGAAGTATATGTCTCTAATGGTTGATTTTTTGCCCTTATATGAACTACATCACCCTTTGGCACAAACAATTTAGCTATTGATATTGCCTGTGTAAGTTGCCCTCCAGGATTGTCTCTTAAATCTAAAATTACCTTTGTTACATTTTTATTATCAAATTCTTGAAGTGCTTTTTTTACTTCTTGAGTAGTCTGTGTATTGAATTCATCTATTTGTAAATAACCTATTTTGTTTTCTAAAATTTTGTAGTGTACTGGTGTGATTGAAATAGTGTCTCTTACTATTTCAATTGTTAAAATTTTCCCTTCTCTTTGGATACCTAATTTTACTTTTGTATCCTTTGGCCCCTGTATCATACTGGATACTTTTTCTAATCCAAGATCTTTGATATCTACATCATCTACTGATACGATTAGATCATCTTTCTTCACTCCAGCTTTTTCTGCAGGTTGGCTTTTAATAATATCTCTTACATTTATATATCCGTCCTTTTCTTCTATGTGTATGCCAATTCCACTAAAAGTACCCATTAGGCTTTTATATACACTAGCCGATTCCTCTACTGTATAATAGTTACTATAAGGGTCTATGGATTGGAGCATCCCTTTTAATGCCGCTTCTATTAGCTTACTCTCATCAACTTCAAATGGATAAGAATCTTTGACATATTCTAAAACTTCTTCGAAAAATATTAAATCCGCCTTTAATTCTGGTGGGCTACTTTGTGTTTCTGCTAATGCAAAGCTTGGGATAATTAATGTTAAAATTAGGGCAAAGATTATAATTTTAGATTTATTTTTATTCATTTTATTGCCTCCTTTTAGTTAGCGCCTTTGAGCCTTATTCTTATTATTTTACAGCATTATTGTATTGAGGTCAACTATGGAACAAAGAACTAAAATAGAGGTATATAAAAAACAAGTCAAGAAAGATACTTCGCTCTATCTTTCCTGACTCTTCCTATTTATCTTACTGCCTTTAATTTTGCTATATCAAGGGCACTTTTAGTTGTCACTATTTCTAATATATTAAAATCATTGCGCAATTCTTTTACTTCATCATATACGGATTGTATCTCTGTTTTTAACTCTTCAACTACAAGTTCAAGGTCTTCCTTCGTTGCCATAGTATTCTTTATTTCTTGTAGTTCTGCCTTTGTTGCCATTGTGTCCCTGAGTTCTTGGATTTCTTCCTTTAATTCTGTTCTTACTCCTTGAATTTCTTCCTTTAATTCTGTTCTTACTCCTTGAATTTCTTCCTTTAGCTCTGTTTTTACGTTCAACACTTCAGCATAAAGTTTTTCTAGTAAGTCATAAACTTTTTCATCCATATAGATTCTCCTCTCCGTTTATCCTTAAATAGATTATATCATTTATGGATTACTTTATACAATGAAAAAATTAGGGACATTCCTCAGCAAGATAGATTATCCTGCAAAGTTCTGTCCCTTAATCTTAAATCAATTCTCTATTTACTATTTCTGTAACTACAAATGTGGCCACATCTTCAGCAAAGGAACCTGTACCGAAGCCTGCGTCATAGCCCAATTCTTTGGCTAATTCGTGGCCGATTCTTGGACCTCCGCATGTAAGTACTACTTTATCTCTGATTCCTTCTGCTTCTAGTAATTCTACTAATTGTGTAAGGTTTGGTATGTGAACATCTTTTTGTGTAACTACTTGTGATACTAAGATAGCATCTGCATTTAGCTCTATTGCCTTCGCTACCAACTCTTCATTTGGCACTTGGGAACCTAGATTATATGCCTCTACTCCTTCATATCTTTCTAGTCCATAATGCCCTGCATAGCCTTTCATATTCATTATGGCATCGATGCCTACTGTATGGGCATCTGTACCTGTACAAGCACCAACTATAATTACTTTTCTCTTTATATTATCCTTGATATATTGCTCTACTTCTTCTTTAGATAATACATCTACATCTACCTTTGGTACCTCTATTTTAGTAAAGTCTATTGTATGTGTACATTTACCATATACTACGAAATAGGTATATCCTACTCCTAAATCCTTTGAATACACCACTGATGGTTCATCAAAACCCATCTTTCTAGCTAGTTGGCGAGCTGCTTCTACAGCTTCATCTCCAGCTGGTACTGGAAGTGAAAATCCTAGCTGTACCATTCCGTCATTCATCGTATCTCCGTAAGGTTTTACTTGTGTTAAATCTACCTTTGCAATTTCCACCATTATCTGTCACCTCCAAGCATCAATTCAATAAATGGATTGAAATATCCTGAGTCCTTCTTAGCTACTCCATCTAGACCCTTTCCACCTGTACGTGATCTTTTTACTCCACCAAATTTACCTTGTTCTATAGTTTGGAATAACCCTTCTTTTTCTATCTGAGTTAGAAGTGCTTCTGCATTTTTCAATACTTCTTGGGCTCTAGTTTGAATAATTCCGCCTTCTTTAAATTCTATTTCATCTCCTAGGCTTCTTGCATTATTGAATATATATTGAGCATTTTCTATAGATAGATATCTATCCTGTAAATGTGGTGTATGAATTGCTTCTGTCAACATTCCTAATAGTTGGATACCTTGGTTGGTCATAATTGATACCATATTGAACATAGCATTTTGTACATGACCTTTAAATATATTTCCTGTCATGAATTTTGTTGGAGGCATGTATTTTAACGGTGCTTTAGGGAATATTTCTCTAGCCATTTGAGCTTGAGATAATTCCAATAAAAATCCATTTTCTACTGTTGGGTCCATTTCAAATGCGTGACCAAGACCCATTTGTTCTTCTGGTATACCTGCTTTAATTGCAAATTGTTCATTTATAAATTGTGATGCTAATACTGTATGTGCCGCTTCTACTGCATCATCAGTGGTTAAATAATTGTCTTCTCCAGTATTTATAATAATTCCTGCGAATCCATTGATTATTCTTGAGAAATATTGATCTACTAAGGTTCTTTGCATATTAATATCTCTAAACAGGATACCGTATAATGCATCATTTAGCATCATATCTAATCTTTCACTAGCTCCCATTGCCGCTATCTCTGGCATACAAAGTCCTGAGCAGTAGTTACATAATCTTATATATCTGCCTACCTCTTCACCTACTTCATCTAATGCTCTTCTCATTAGTCTGAAGTTTTCTTGAGTTGCATATGTTCCCCCAAAACCCTCAGTCGTTGGTCCATATGGTACGTAGTCAAGTAAGGATTGTCCAGTAGTTCTAATAACAGCTATAACATCAGCACCTTGACGAGCTGCTGCCTGTGCTTGGACTATATCCTCATAGATATTTCCTGTAGCTACTATTACATATAAATATGGTTTTTTTCCTTCACCTATTGTATTTAGATATTCATTTCTCTTATTTCTATTTGTTTTAATTCTTTCTACTGTCTTTTCTGCTATTTCATATATTACTTCTTTTATTTTGCTTTCATCAGCAGCTGGAAGTCTTGTAATATCTATTTCTCCTGCTGCTATTTTTTCTGCTACTTCTTGAGGTGTAAGCCCTGTATTTACCACTGCATTTCCTATCCAATATGCTGCACCTCTTTCTAGTCCTCCACCTTCTTTGATATTGTCTACAACTACGTTTGGAAGAGGCTTTTCGATTTCATCTACTCCGTCTATTCCTAGAAGTCTTGCTATTGTTCTTTCTGTTGCAGTTGTAGTATGACCATCTATAAATTTTTGTACTTCATCTGCTATATTTCTAGCCGCATTTCTTGAACTTTCTATTAGTTTTTGATCAAGATTTAATTTCCCCACTTTGTCCTACCTCACTTTCTTTAAATTCAGCGAATAACTAAAAGATAGTTAATAGTGAATAACTAAGAGTGAATAGTTTAGGAAACTTCGAATAAATTCGAAGCTACTAACTAAAAGACCCAAAAGCCTCACTTAAAGCTTTTCACTATTCACTCTTCACTTTTCACTAATCTTAAATATCTCTCCGCCAGCTTAAGTATTTCTTCATCCAGCCCCATTATTCTAGCTATATTTAATGCATCCTTAGGAACTGCCGTGTCTTTTTCTACTACTCTCAGGCTGTAGTCCATGTATTTATTGATTATCTCCATTTTTTCATGGGAATCCATCTCTTTTGCCAAATCAAATATATCTATTTGCGATAATCCTACTACTTGTAGATGAACTACATTGTCTAAATTTGCCACATTATCATAATGTGTAGTTAATAGTGTTATGGAATTTTTGTCCTTTAGATAGTCAACTATTGCTTTGGATATAGCATAGCCTTCTTCTGGATTAGTACCCCTTGCTAATTCATCTATGAGAATTAGCCCTTTTTCATTCGATTTAGATATGGCTTCTCCAACTATTTTAATTTCTCCCCCAAATGTAGATAGTCCTGAGTCCGTGGATTGCATATCCCCAATGGAAGATTTTATAAATTGATTTAAACCTAATTTCATTCTTTTCGCTGGTACAAATAATCCATATTGTGCCATGACTGACAATAGCCCCACTAACTTTAGACTAATTGTTTTACCTCCCATATTAGCTCCTGTAATGCAAGCTACCCCTTCTTTTAAAAATATGGATATGGGAGTAAAATTTAGTTCTTTTTCTTTGAGAAAATCTGCCACCTTTGGATGAATTCCATCGATGATTTCTATTTTATGTTCTTCTACTATATCTGGTTTTACTCCATTTATATCTAAAGCATATTTTGCTTTACCAAGGATTAAATCTAGCTTACCTATGCTTGCCATGTTTCTAAATATTTCTCTTCTTCTCTTACCAATTTCCTTAGAAAGATTTTCTCTTATTCTCAGCTCTTCTCTTTCTTCTTTGTCCTTCAAAATAAGAACTTCTCGTTCTAATTGATTCATTTTTTCCGTTGGCTTTATAGCGAACTTTATATTCATATAGGTTTCTGAAACATAGGTAAGATGAGAGTAGTTTTGGATTTTTTCTATTAGTTCCTTCTTATCCTTGGATATGACTACAGATGAATCAGGTCTAAGATCTAGATTTAACTCTTCCCTTATTGTATTCTTAAGTTCTTTTTTCTTTAATTTTATTTCTTTATCTACTTCACGCTTCTTTTCTCTAATTTGTTTCAACTCATCAGAGTAAGTATCATATATATAAAATGTTGATATTCCTGTGTTTTCAGGATCTAAAAGCTTTTCTAAGAATTCTATTGGTTTAATTTCTGTATCATCAAAGATTGGTATATTATTTTTCTTTATTAATTCACTTAGGTCTCTAATTAAAAAAAGAAAGTTTTTTATCTCAAATAACTCTACTTCTGTGAGGATAAATCCCTCCATAGCCCGTCTAGTTGAGGTTCTTAAATCCTTTATATGAGCAAAGATATTGTTAAACTCCCTTCTTATTTCTTTATTGTGAACTGATGGCAAATAAGCTTCTATCTTGTCTAGTTCCTCCATTAGTTCTCTTTCTCTACCTGATTCAAATGCTTTAAGCCTTCCTTTATACATCATCCCATAGGGTGTAAGGGTGGATATCTTATTTAATATATATTGAAAATCTAAGGATTCTTGAGTCACTTCATCCATGAATATCATTCTATTCACCACCTAATATCAAATCCATTACTGGAATATTCTTTATGTAGGATTTCATTTTTAATAAGAATTCTGCTGGTTCAAAGTAATATCCTTGGGGTGCATATGGATTTACCGTTATTCCTACTAAATTTATTTTATCCAGAACTTTGACCTTAACACCTTGCCTCATAAATTTCAGCCAATCCTTCGGATTTATAAATATTTTTGTACCGTCCGTAATCACTATCTCTATATTTTTATATCTTCTTGTTGATCTAGTTAAATCCTCTAGGGTATTCTTCACCAAAGAACCTGGGATCACTAAATATTTTGAATCATCTCTTAGGTGATCTCCTATTATTGCGCCTCCATTTAATGCTGTTTTTAATGGGATGATATCTACTTGATTATTTTCATTTATTACTGCTATTTGATTTTCATTTATAATATTTCTAATGATTTCCCTTACATCCTGATCTTCAATAGCTAGAAGTCCTAATGTATTCACCACATGAATTGTTTCTTCTATTACTTTATTTACATCTCTAGATAATACAGCTCCTGTAGATAAAATAGTAGCCTCTGATATAGCTGGAGCTGCTTGGGATAGCCTGTCAAGGGCTCCATCTATGATGACAAATTTGGCACCAAGATTTAACATAATATCAGAGACTGCTTTTATTTCAGAAAGGCGCTGGGGGCCTGCTATTTGAACATAGCCCCCATCCCTTACTCTGCCTATTATTATTTCACCTAAAGGTGTTCTATATTCTGTTACACTTATAATCTCTATGTTAGCATCTCCTAGATCTAGCATTCCTGTAGCTGTAGCTATAAGAGTGCCTTCTTCTACAAAGATACGTGGTTTCTCTGTTTCTGTTACTATATCTAGAGATTCTCCATCACGACCTATGGATGTAATACCAATAGGAAGCCCCTCATCAATAGCTTCCCCTATTAAATGGTTTAATGCTACAGTCTTTCCACTATTCTTAGACATTCCTACTATAGATATTGTTTTGTACTTACCATTTATTAGTTCTAGCATGACAAAAACCTCCGGGTTTTTAGTGAATAGTTAATAGTGAATAACTAATAGTTGAAAAGATTAAAAGACCTTAAAGCCTTACTAAAAACTATTCACTTTTCACTTTTCACTATTAACTATTCATTATCTTTTCTATGTCTTCTTTCTAGATAGCTTGGTTCTAGAGCTTTTACTTCTGGTCCTTGAAGTAGTTCTGCAACTCCTGTAATTCTGCCTTCTCTTTCACCTTTACATACAGGACAATTACATGGCTCTTCTATCATTTGTGGCTCTGTATATGTTGTGATTATACCTTCGTAGTTTCTTAATACTACCTTAGTTGGTGATTGTGATATTACATATTGAGGCATTACTGGAGTTTTTCCTCCTCCGCCAGGAGCATCAACTACAAATGTTGGCACTGCATATCCTGATGTATGTCCTCTTAATGCTTCTATTATTTCTATACCTTTTGATACTTTTGTTCTAAAATGTTCAATTCCCATAGAAAGGTCACATTGATAGATATAGTAAGGTCTTACTCTCATCTTAACTAATCCATGTACTAAATCTTTCATTATATGTGGACAATCATTAATTCCTCTAAGTAATACTGATTGATTACCAAGCGGAATACCAGCGTTTGCTAATTTTTCACAGGCTGTCTTTGATTCAGGAGTAATTTCCTTTGGATGATTAAAGTGAGTATTTAACCAAATTGGATGATATTTCTTTAGCATGTTAACTAAATCATCCGTAATCCTTTGTGGCAATACTACTGGTGTACGACTTCCGATTCTAACTATTTCTACATGTGGGATTTCTCTTAGTTTTTTGATGATATATTCTAACACATCATCTCCTACTAGTAGAGCATCTCCACCTGAAAGTAATACGTCTCTTACTTGTGGAGTATTTCTAATGTACTCTATACATGCATCTATTCTGTCTCTAGGCACTCCCATATCATTTTGTCCTGCAAATCTTCTTCTAGTACAGTGTCTACAGTACATAGAACATTGGTCTGTAATTAGGAATAATACTCTATCAGGATATCTATGAGTTAATCCTGGTACTGGTGAGTCTTCGTCTTCATCCAATGGATCTTCAAGATCAGATGAGCTAATATGGGTTTCCATTAATGTAGGTACTGCTTGCATTCTCACTGGACAGTGTGGATCATCTGGGTCCATTAGAGATGCATAGTATGGTGTAATACCTACTCTAAATTTCTCCATTACTTTTCCGATGTTCTTTTCTTCTTCCTCTGTTAAGTTTATTATTTGTCTTAGTGTATTTACATCTGTTACTCTATTTCTAACTTGCCATTTCCAGTCATTCCATTCTTCTTCAGTAACATTTTTCCAAAGCTCAATTTCACTATAATGACGCATTTTATTAACCCCCTTAATTTTAGTTAATAACTAATAGTGAATAGTGAATAGTTTTAAAGATTTTGTTTGCTAGTTTTTACTGTAGCATGAAGCATTTTTATTAATTCAGTGCTATCTTCTGTTAGCTTTTCAGCTTCATTCTTATTTAAATATCCTGTTTCTGTTAGTAACTCTAGTCAGTATTGTGTTTCACTCATCTCTTTTAGAGCAATACTCATTTTAGAAATAAAGTCAGGCATACTCTGTGCAAACTTAGCTTCTCTTATGTTTGCCCCAACACTCGTTCCGCTTCTCAGCAACTGCCTAGACATTATAAACTCTCTTTTTTCATCAGTGAGATACTTATAAAGATGAATAATCTTTATTGCAAAAGTCTTACTTTTAATCAATAGTATACTTTCTTTCATGATATACCTCGCTTTGTTTTCAAACTATTCACTCTTCACTTTTCACTGCTCTTAAGCGTATAGCTCTGTAAATATCTTTCTTAAGGATTCTGATTCTCTCATTAATTCTAGTGATATTGCTGCGTGGTCTTTAGTGTATCCATTTCCTACTATCATAGTTACGTCTTTGCCTACTCCTTCTGCTCCTAATGCTGCCTTTGTAAAGCTTGTAGCCATACTGAAGAAGTATACTATTCCTCTGTCTTTACAGATTAAAATAGATGACATTTCTGTATTTTGAATATTTACTGTATTGATTACGATATCAGCCATTTCTCCATTTGTAGCTTCCTTAACTTTTTCAAGGATTTCTACTGCATCTGTTGCATTTGCTTTGATGTATACGTCTGCTAGATTAGCATCTTTACATCTTTGTAGAGTAGTATCTCTTGAACCTATGCAGATAACTTTACCTGTAACTCCTGCTCTTTTCTTTGCTTCATATAGACAGAGCATACCTGATTTACCTGTTCCACCTATAACTACTACTGTATCTCCAGGTTTAACTAATTTTGCTGTTTGAGCTGGTGCTCCTGCTACGTCTAATACTGATAATGCTAGGTTTTCAGGCATATCTGATGGAATTACTGCATATATTCCTGATTCAAATAATATTGCTTTACCTACTATGTCTACTTGATCTACATCTGATCTTATTTCTTTGAATTCATCTATACGTAATGGTGTTAAAGATAAAGATACTAATGTAGCTATTTTGTCTCCAACCTTAAGATCAGTTTTACCTTCCAATGCTGGTCCAATTTTTTCTATTGTACCAATTAGCATTCCACCTGAACCTGTAACTGGATTTTGGTGCTTACCTCTTTCTGCTACGATACCTTTCATTATCTTTTTAATTTCTTCTATGTCACCCTTAGCTTGCTCTTTAATTTGCGTAAAGCTTGCTGAGTCTACATTCAATGTTTGAACGTCTATAAGTATTTCGTTGTCATAAATTTCCATATCATTGTCAATTTTAAGTGCTGGTTGTGGTAAAACTCCCTTTGGTTCAATAACCCTATGAGTACCGTATGGACATCCTTTTTTCATAATTGCATTCCTCCCCAGTATTTTAAATTAAATTTATTCACTAATTAATATAATGCAATATCTATGCCAAGGTTAAATCAAATGTCAATTTAAATCATAAAACGACACTTGTTAATTATATCACGATGTTTTAGCTATTTTGGGGATTTTTTTCTTTGGAAATAAAAATTTAGAGTTGAAGAAATAGGTTTTCAATGATTTTAAAGATGAAATCAGTGCCGAATATTAGGCGATAAAATATGGTGAATAGTTAATAGTGAATAGTGAAAAGTTCTAGGCTAGGGTTTTGGGTCTTAAGATTTTCAACTATTCGTTATTAACTATTAATTCTTCACTATGTTTTCGTTATTCACTATTAGTCCTTCACTATTCACTGGCTATCAAAGCCCTAGCTTTGATAATCTATACTGTAGTGTTTGTCTTGGTATTTTTAGTAGTTCTGCTGTTCTAGTTATATTATGATCTGTTTGTTTTAGAGCTTCTTTTATTAAATTTCTTTCTGTTTCTTCTAATATTTCTGAGAGAGAGGATTCGTATAATTCATGATTTTTCTTATGCTGTCTAAATTTATATGGAAGGTCCCCCATATCTATGATTTCTCCATCAGATATACTCATTATACCTTCAATTAGATGCTCCAGCTCCCTTACATTTCCATCCCACTCATAATTATTGAATATATTTAGTACACCCTTTGATATACCTTTTACTTTTTTACCTAACTTCTCGTTAAATTTATTAATGAAATAATTTGTAAGTACAGGTATATCATCCTTTCTATCTTTAAGGGGCGGAATTTCAAAAGATACTACATTTAATCTATAGTACAAATCTCTCCTAATTTGTCTTTTCTCCACTGCTTCTTCTGGGGATATATTCGTTGCAGCAATTATTCTAACATTAACTTTAATTGTATTTGTAGCACCTACTCTTCTTATGGTACCATCTTGTAGAACTCTAAGGAGCTTAGATTGAAGTTCTAAAGGCATAGAGTTAATTTCATCTAAAAATAATGTACCCCCATGGGCTAATTCAAACAATCCAGGTCTATCTTCCGCTCCAGTAAAGCCTCCCTTTATAGTACCAAAAAGGATTCCCTCTAAAAGATTACCTGGAAGTGCCGCACAATTCTGTGTGATAAAAGGTTTATATCGCCTCGAGCTCGCATTGTGAATAGAATGAACAAATAATTCCTTTCCTGTTCCAGTATCTCCTGATATCAATACAGAGGCGTCTGATTCTGCCGCCTTTAGTGCAAGTGATTTCAACCTTATCATCTCTTTGTTTTCACCTACAATATCTAATAAGGTAAACTGAGCAGATTCTTTAGCTTTATCTATGGCATTCTTTTCTTTTTTATTATTATATAATTTATTTTGAAGGTCTACTATTTTCTCCGACATTTGACGTACTGTCGTTATATCCTTAGATATTTCCAATGCTCCTAAAATTTTACCTTTTGATGTTATTGGTATTGATGTATTTATTGTTGTAATTTTTTCACCTTTATAGTTAAGAAATGTTTGTTCCTTCTTATGCATTGATTCTCCTGTACGAATTACTGTGAGAAGGGTACTGGTTTCTTCTGTAAGAGATGGATATACTTCAAGTAAATGTCTGCCTATAACTTTCTCTCTCTCTATTCCATCTATTCCTTGAGCAAATTTATTATAATAAACTATTATTCCATTTTTATCAATAATATGTAGTCCCTCTTCCAAATAATCTAGAATTTCCAATACATTTTCTCTAAAGAATAAATCTTTCATACTTTTCATCCTCCCTATGTCTAGAATCCCTCTTATATTCTGCTTAATTTTGGGCACCACATGCCGAAATATAGGCACTTACGTGCCTCATTTCCTTAGTGAATAATGGAAAAACAGTTAATAGTTAATGGTGAATAACTAATAGTTAAAAATCAAAAGACCCCGACTTCTTCTTAAAACTATTCACTTTTAACTCTTCACTATTCACTGTCTATATATCTATTTTACTAATAATATATAAATATTACAACTAAAAAGAACACACTATTAAAGTGTGTTCTCTAGTTTTATATGGTTATTTTGCTGGAGCTTGTTGAAGTTGCTCTATTTGCTTCATTTGCATTTCCATCATTTTCATATAATCGATTGAATTCTTTTCATCTACTTTATGCATTTCTACTTTCACATCTTTACTGTTGATATTGTAGCTCTTTGAAGTATAGCTGATACCTAATTTAATTATACCTTTCATTTCTGGAGCTTTTTCTCCTACAACTTCAGCTATTTGACCTAAATCTATTCTTAAGTCAATAGTACCAACTTCATGAACTATATATCCCTTTTTATTGATACCAAATTCAATTACTATTCCTTTATCTCCTAAGATCTTAACATCTTTGTATTTTTCCATGAATTCATTGAATTTTACCTTAAATTCTGGTAATTGTTTTTCAAGGTCTGCTAAGCCTTGTTTAACTTCTGCTTCTGCTGCTTCCTTTTCTCCTTCTGGAAGTACAACTACGCTCATAACTGCATTCATATATTCTTTTATGAATTCAATAACTTCTTTCTTATCTAAGCTATAGTTTACTGCATCTTTAACAAGTCCTTTTAAAGCAGCATCATCCATTTTTAATTCGTATATATCTAATTTTTCTTTATTTACTACTTTACTATCTTTTTGTTTAACTACCTCAATACCTGGTTTGAAGTCTTTTTGCATTTCTTTCATGAATTCTGTTAATTTAGGCTGGAACTCCTTGCCAAATTTCATCAATTCATTGAAATTCATTTCTGCATTTTCTTCTTTCATCATTTGTCCCATATCAAGAACTATATATTGCTTTGCAGGATCATTTGGAAACATAGAACTCATTAACATTTGAGGCATCTTTATAACTTCTTTAATTTTAAGTTCATCAGTTGACATATCCATATCAACCCAAACATTCATATCCATGCCCATGCCACCAAAGTTCATATTCATATCTACTTGTGCTTGGCCTACTGTTTTTTCCTTATTGTATTTTGCTTTTTGATTCATTGCAATTTTGGAATTATTCACCATAGCCTTTACTTGTTCTAGCATTAGCTGCTCTTCTTCTGAGAATCCTTCTGCTTCAAATGTAAATCCCATTTCCATTTTAGACTCTATTGAGGTTATATCTTGCATTTTGTTGAAAGCATTATATAACTTTGATTCTCCACCAACACAGCCCGTTAATGATATGGATAATGCTAATATCAATGCTAATACCGATATTTTTTTCATACAATCCCTCCTAGATTTTTTTGCATAATATTATGTATATGCTCATTAATTATCATTATATCAAGTATTATCATTAGTATGCAAGTGATTTGACAAAAAAGTGACCAAGGTCATAAAAAAACAAGAACCCATTTTTTTAAATGAGTTCTTGTTTTAAACTAGAATGTTAAAGTGCCATTCTCATCTTTTATTATTTGCAATATTTGTTCTTCTCTACCATCCAATGCATTTATATAGATAATAAAATCAGAATCATTATATTTTCCTTTAAATTCATAGCATAAAATCTCATTTTTTCCTTTTGGTATTATAGCTAACCTAGCAGAATCTATGTTAAAATCTACTTTAACTTTAGATCTTGCCTCAGTTTCATCTATATGTGGAGTTTCTATATTTCTCTCATGATGATTCATATAATAGGCTGATGCATCAAATCCTACTATTTCTCCTGTATCCAATGCTACTTTTACCTTAATTAAATCAGGATAAATTGTTACATCTTTTTCCTTATATGCAAAGTTAAATAAGATGGTTCCATCATACTTTAATGAATAGTTAGACTCCATATTATCAAAACCTTTTTCCTTTAAGTACTTCAATGCTTTGTCTTCTGCATTCTTTATTGATAATTTTATATTGAAAACTGGTCTTGGATTTACCATCCAAACTACTTTGCCGCCTTTTTTAGATACACCCATATATACCGCTAAGTCCTTTTGCTGGTTTTGAGGATATAAATGGAATGTGTACGAAGGTATTTTAACTTCATTCATATTCTCACCTTCTTCAAATGCCTGTATATCTCTAACCCTATCTTTTCCAAAAAATTCTAGTGCTGTATTTCTGGCCTCATCCATTGATACATCATTATCTGGAAGACCCACGGGTTTTCTATTTAACATTTGATCTGAAAATGGTCCATCATATATCAGTTCGGGAGTTTTTGCCATTTGTTTATCTAATGTTACCAAGGATGTTTGAAATACCTTTTGATTTCCCTGCTCTACTTTTTTACTCTGCTTACTGCTCATTGCACCCAGTGCGAAATTTGATTCTGCTAGACTATCATAAATCTTGGAAAGTTCACCATTAAATGCTGCGGAGTTGGTTTGAAGATTGTTTAATGCTTCCCTTTGTTCTTTTGTTACACCTTCTCCCAAAAGATGTCTCTGTATTAAATATGACGAATAGTCTGCCGCTTGCGTTAAAAATTTCTCTGTTTTTGCTGATTCTGCATGGGTTATTGGCATCTGTCCTAATTTATCCTTAGCAGAGAATGCTTCATTCATAATTTGTGAAAATAATACTATGTTCTGCTCCTTTGAATCTGCTACTAAGGCCTTGGATAAATTTACTTGAACATTTTCTACATGCTTTTTCACATCAAAGAATAGTCTTTGATAGTGATTTTCTAATGCTATTTCATGTTGTTTCCTAACTTGATATTGATTATATCCCCAAACAAGTGCTACGACTAATAGAAGACCTAATAGAGCTGGTGCTATGAATCTTCGACTATCTCTCATGATTTCACCTCCTATATTCCAAACCAGTGTTTACCAATTTTTAGCGTTACCTTTCTAGACCATATCCATTTGGATGTGGCAGTGGCTGGATTCCAATAATAGAGACAACCATAAGTCGGATCCCAACCATTTAAAGCATCCCTTGCTGCTTTTATGGAATCTTTATTTGGAGTTAGATTTATTTGTCCATCAGCTACTGCTGTAAATGCTAGAGGCTGATATACTACTCCAGCTATAGTATTTGGAAAAGAAGAACTTCTTGTTCTGTTAAGAACTACTGCCGCTACGGCAACCTTACCTACATAAGGTTCTCCCCTTGCTTCACCATGAATAGTTCTTGCTAAAAGATACTCGTCAGCCTTTCTATTTACACCTTGGGTCTGTGCCGCAGTTGTAGTTGTTGCCATCCCTAAGGCTTTAGCAGTAGAAGGTCCCACTATTCCATCTACCGTCAAACCATTTTTAGCTTGAAACTTTCTAACAGCTCTATAGGTTCTTGCACCATATACCCCATCTACGCTGCCATCATAATATCTCCATCTGAGAAGTTTATCTTGCACTGTTCTTACATCATTCCCCTGTACCCCCCAATATAGGGTTCTAGGACTGAATAATGAATTATAATTCGTGGCTGTTGGTTCGTAGAAAAGAAAAACTGAAAGAAACACCATTGTTAAAGCAGTTGTAATTATAATGAATTTCTTCAAGATTATTTACTCCTTTCATTGTTTTTTCTTATAACCCAATGATAAGCTCTCTCCCATTTTATTTTCATAAAAGAACTTTACATCAATGGGCCTCAAGAGAAGCTACCTTAAAGATGTTTTAATAGGAGCCTTTTCTTATAACCCAATGATAAGTTCTCTCTATTTTATTTTCATAAAAGAACTTTACGTCAATGGGTTTCAAGAAAAATTACCTTTAAAATGTTTTAATAGGAGCTTTTTCTTATTTTTAGTAAATTTCCATATTTTATACATGAAAATATTAAAACCTGCAATAACTATAATGATTATTGCAGGCTTATTATTTGCTTATATTTATTGACTTCATTTATTTTTTGTCCTTTAGTTAATTTTTCTTTCTTGTTATCTTTTTTCTTATCCTTTTTATTATCTTTTTTTAATTTTTTCATAATCTCTGCTGTCTTCCACTTTAATTTTAATTTTGGCTTCTCTTCTTCCAAGGTTACTCCTAATTCTTTTTCTAGGTTATAAGCCACTGAATGTGTAACATCTACAAAACATAGTGGAGGAAACATTACACACCACCAGTTTTGACCTTTTCCTTCTCCAAGTGTAATGAGTAATGTCTCATATTCTCCTGATGGAAGCACTAAATTTCCATACTTTCTTGTAGGAAAATTATCTTGTCCAAGGGTCACTGCTACATTATAATCTTTTCCTTCTTCCTTTATTACTCTCTCTGTTATGTACTTCATCTCTTCCATATTATCTTTTATTATTCTTCTACTTTCTCCTATGGATTTGGTGTCTCTGAACTTATCATTCATTTCTTTTAATATTTCATCTCTGATTTTAAGCTTTAAAGCTTGATCCTCTTCTTTATCACTATTAGCTCTTATATGAAATCTAATAATTTCATCCTTGAAACCTTCTTTTGCTTTATTTTCTATGAGAGGGTGTATTATATAGGTAAAACTAATAATAAATAAGGATAATAGCAGTATTAATTTTTTATATTTCATATATTTGACCTCCTATTTGCTTGTCCTAGATTTGTATTATAATTCTTGCCAAATATAGTTTCTTTATACATATTTTCGAATAAAAATAACTATAAAAAATTGTGCAGCCTTATATCTCAGTATATAAGTTCATCAGAAGGCTCTCCATTTTTTATAGTTACTGTTTCTCAATTATCTCTCAATTGTCACTGCACCAATCCTATTCTTCTTATCTCAACAGTTAATGCTACTTCTATATCCATTTGAGAAAAAATCTCATCCCAATCTTTTGATACTTCTTTCCATACTTTTGGATGAAATTTAGATATATACTCTCCTACTCCTATGGCATCTGCCTTATATTCTTTCTGCAGCAACTCCAGAGTCTTATTTATTTCTTCTTTTAATTTTGTCTCTATTGCTTTTTCCATATCTTTTAGTGTGCTAGCACTGTCGATTAAAGGATTATCTCTTAAGATATATTCTTGTAATGCTCCCTCTAACTCCACATCTATTCTTACTTTTAAATTTTCTCCCTCTCTTACTAATTTCTTTTTGGCGCTTGCATCAGTTAATGAATATGATATAGGAGCATCTCCAAGTTTAGCATCTATTATATCTGACTTGACGCTACCTCTTATTAATGATATAGCTCTATTTTCCAATTCTCCTAAATGGCCTATGAATTCATAATTTTTAAATATACATGCTCCAAATACTTTTATATCTTCGCCATGTGCTGCAGTCCTAGGCATCAATGCTACACCTCCAATGTCTGTATTTTTAATGAATCCAGTTAGAGTTTGAGGTGTGTATCTAGATGTAGTTCTTGTTCGCCTAAGCATACTAAAAAGTGTTCCTTCTATTACTTCTTGTCTTTTAGCTCCTGGTACAGCTGAAAGTAAGTCTCTGGCTTTTTCTTCTGCCATTACAAGTCGTATTTTCTTATTTATAACAAAATCTCTATTAAGTCCATCTAATATTTCTCTAATTGCATCTCCGTCTCTAGCAACTTCATGTCCTAATACCAGCACTCTCAGATGTTTAAAATAAAATGGATATTGCAGCCTTGTATATAATTGAGAGCTTCCTTGAAAAACAGATGGTGCTATAGTCGATATTACATGGACTCTTTCCTGCTGAGTTGCATTCTTTCCTATGGCATTTATATTTGGATATGATATGGTTATAATATATTTTTCCCCTTCTCCATCGTTTAAATCTACTCCTATGGAATAGGGAAATAATCTTTGATTTATTTCTATCATATCCCAACATCCTGTAGTTAAAAAGGTTAAAATTATTATAATTAATATTAATTTGAATTTCTTCATCTTCTTTTCCACCTTAACTTTATATATCCAATACAATAAATTAATATGGGTAATATAAATATTGATACTAACCCAGAGTAATTTATAAATGTTCCTAATTGTTTACTTACCTCTATAATGTTCTGAGGAATTAATGATACTATATATACAATTGGTAATAGAGGTATAATAAATAAACTATGGTCTCTTGTAATAAATAACTTTGATAGAACCTTTCCCGCAGAGTAATAGGTCGAAGCCATAGTTGCAAATACAATTAAAACCCAGATAGCCATCACTAATCCATCTAAGTTTTCTATAAAATATCCCGGCAAATCAATCTCCTTTATAATAGATAATGTAGGAAAAGTTTGCCTTTGTAAGTGATGTATTCCATATTGGGACAAACAAAGTATAAATATGATGACATACATAGCTATTACAATTCCAATTCCTGTAAGACTAGCCTTAAGAGTTTTTTCCCTTTCTTCAGCAAAGGGTATTGAAAATAATAATATTTCAAATCCAAAATAACTAAAAAAGCTAACCTCTATACTCTTGGGTAAGCCTTTCATACTAGACTGAAATACAGGAAGTATATTCGTAAAATCTGAGTTTGGCAATGATACAAATATCAAAAATATTATAAATCCTAATATAACTGGATATATAAGATATGCTGCCCTACCAATTATTTGAATTTCAGATCTAGCTATATAGGATGTGGCAAGTACAAAAGTAATTATCATTATCTCGGTTGGTGTCGTCTCTAAAAGAAATGCCTTCAATATTTCAGCTAGATTTCTGGCAACAGAAGACATCAAAGCTACAAGATAAGAAAATACAAAAATAAGGAATATATTAAATATCCACTTCCCTAACACTTCCTCACCTATCTCAAAGAAATCTTTATCGGGATAGAGCTCAAATAATTTGTTGATAATTACAATCCCAGCAGCCATAAGTAATCCACCGATTATTATGGCTATCCATCCGTCTTTACCGAGAAATACTGCTACTTCGTTAGGAAGGGATAATATACCTACTCCCACTATGGTGGAAACTACTAATGCCCTTATTTGGTTAGTTGATATTTTATTACTTTCTCTCATCTTTCCAAGATCTCCTCATCCTTATCTTATTCCTTGGTCGTGTGAAGGTAGGTCTCTCCTTAAGTTCTTGAATTGGTGCCTTAGTTAAAGTATCCTTTAGTTCACCAGTCCCTACTCCTAAACCTGAATATGGTGATGTAAATGGCACACCAAAACTATTTAATTTAATCAGATGTGTCCCTAAGAGAATAACTCCAAGCATTATGCCGTATAACCCAAAGATAGCTGCACCTAAAATAAGTATAAATCTCCAGACTCTTAAGCCTGCTGCAAATTCATAGCTAGGTATGGCAAACGAAGCTATGGTAGTTATAGCTACTATAATTATTAAAATAGCACTTACTATTCCTGCTTCCACTGCTGCTTGACCGATTATAAGCCCACCTACTATCCCTATGGTAGTACCTATAGGGCCAGAAATCCTTGTACCAGCTTCTCTTATAAGTTCGATGGTAACTTCCATTAAGAAAGTTTCCACGACTGCGGGAAATGGCACATTGATTCTACTGGCTGCTAAATAATATGTTAATTTTGTAGGAAGCAGCCCTGGATGATACGAGATAATAGCTATATAGAGAGCAGGAGATAGAAGGGATAGAGCCACTGCTGCCAATCTTAAAATCCTAACTCCCTGAGCTTCTTGCCATCTAGTATAATAATCTTCTGATGATTGAAGCAGTGTACCTACTGTGGCAGGTACTATTAGTGCAAAAGGTGAATTATCTACTATAATAACTACACGGCCCTCATAGAGAGCTGCCGCCGCTGAATCTGGTCTTTCTGTATTCTCTATTTGAGGAAATGCAGACATATAATTATCCTCTATTAAATTTTCCAACATAGAACTATCTAATACGGCATCAATATCAACAGACTTTAACCTTTCATTCACTTCTCGTACTAAGGTTTTATCTACTATATCCTCCATATACATTATTGCTAAGCTAGTCTGAGATCTTTTACCTACTGTTTGCATCTTAATTTTTAAGTTTGTGTCCTTTATTCTTCTTCTAACTAAGGTCATATTTACCTTTACTGATTCAGTAAATCCATCCCTTGGTCCTCTTATTACTGTTTCCGTCTGTGGCTCACTAATACTTCTAGAAGCCCAACCTTTAGAATCAAATACCAAACATTTATCCACTTTGTCAATTAAGATTACTGTATCACCAGAAAGTACTGAATTTGCTATATTATCTATATGAAATTCTTCTTTTACATCTATGGTGGTCAAGGCCTCTTTTGAAATTATATCTATTAAAGGGGTCTTAAACCCCTTGAGGGAGAAAGTATTTATCTCTTCTTCTATAAATAACGAATAAATAGCATGCTCTGCAATATATTCCTTATTTACTAATCCATCTATATATATTAAAGTCATCTTTACCCTGTAAACATCGCCTATCTCTATTTTTCTAAATATTATATCATCGCAATCAGTAAATAACGTCTTAAATACTTCTTCATTTTTCTCTAGATCTTTGAGTAATATTTTTTGCATACATTACCCTCCTACATCATTAATAATAGAATAAACATCAAACCACCTATGACCATATAGGAATAAGATATAATCTTAACTATCTTTAGTTCTCTCATATATCCTTTTTGTCTATATCTTCTTCCATCAACTACTAGAGTAAAGATTCCCACAGCAATTATCATTAAAATAGTATAATTACTAATGATTCCTTTTAATGCTTGAAATAATTTAGAAAACAAAAAACCCACCTCCTGTAATTTATATACTTTACAAAAGATGGGTAATATATACATCTTAGTATTAAATTGTCTTTGCCAAAAGAACTATCCCTTTAGAATATTTTTCTGTTAAGATTTTCTTGCAAAATTTAAGTTTATCCATATCATCGAATAATCCAAATACTGTTGGTCCACTACCACTCATAAGAGCACCTAAGGCACCATAACTCACCATGTCTTTCTTGATTTCAGATATAATAGGATTCTTTTCCATAACTACTTCTTCCATAACGTTAGTTATATTATCTGCCACAGATTTAATATCATCTCTTTCTATAGAAGATATTATTTTTTGTACATCCATTCTCAATTCTTTATTTAGTCTAAGATTTCCATATACTTCAGTAGTTGAAACACCTATACCTGGGTTAACTAATAGTATATCCTTATCTTTAAATGACTTAATTTTCGTTAATCTTTCACCTATGCCCTCCGCTAAGGCGGTTCCTCCCATAATACAATATGGAACATCTGCACCTATTTCAATTCCTATTTCTCTTAATTCTTCTTCACTTAAGTTTAAGCCCCAAAGTTGATTTAGTCCCTTTAAAACAGCAGCTGCATTTGCACTACCTCCTGCCAATCCAGCTGCTATCGGAATCTTTTTGTGTATATTTATTTGAATACCCTTGTTTATGCCAGTTTTTTCCTGCATCTTCTTCCATGCACGATATACTAAATTTGTAGAATCTAGTGGAAGCTCTTTATTATTGCAATCTAATTCTATATCTTCTTTAATTTCTCTCATAATCAATGTGTCACTAAGACTTATTTGCTGCATTATAGTATTTATTTCGTGATAACCGTCTTCTCTTTTATATAATACATCGAGA
Organism: uncultured Tissierella sp.; assembly: GCF_902479755.1. NCBI lineage: Bacteria > Bacillati > Bacillota > Tissierellia > Tissierellales > Tissierellaceae > Tissierella > uncultured Tissierella sp. Next base: position 88,342 of record NZ_CABSQO010000003.1, read on the forward strand.
CCTAAATTGATTTTACCGTAGGACTCTAATACGATTTCTTTCATTTAAACTTCTCCCTTGTGAAAATTTACCTTTCCATTATACCATAGTTCCTACGATACTATAAAGATACAAATTTAAAAAGATATATCTATTGTTTTTTCAATGATTATTTTCTCTCCCGGTATTATATTGTTTGGACTTAAATTTTCATTTGCCTGTAATATTTCTTCTATTGTTGTATTATATCTTTTAGCTATATCCCATAATATATCATTTCTTTGTACTATATAAATTGTTATGCTAGGACGATTTTTCTTATCTATTATTTCTCCAGTTTCTTCTAATGAATTTATTACAGATAATAATCTATTTCTATTGATTTTTATTTTATGTTTTATAGTTCCTTCTATAACAAATATATCTTTAGACATATTTGATTTAATAGATTCTAAGTCTAAACTTATATCCATCAATGGATCTATTACCTTTTCTTCCATAGGTAAATAGTATTTATATGGAATCTCCTCCCTCAACGTGTTGATTTCATCAGTATCAGAATCCAGATAAATTCCATGTAATGAAAGAATCCCTTCTACTACTAGCTCATCATCTACAACTCTGCTGTCTATAATAGTTGGGTGCCCTGATATATTATATATTTCCTTTATTCTATACTCAGACAAATCTTTCAATATATTTTCTCTGTGAATTGTGCTTTTTATGTTTTCAATTAAATTAATTTCTCCTATTCCTATTTTAATTTTTTCCTTAGTTGAATATGCATCTACTATTAGATTTTTTTCATTTTCTGAATAAGCTAGACCTGATATTCTTAGTTTTGCTTCTATGTCTAATATTTTAAGTTCTCCTTCATCATTCTCCAATACCTCATAGCTTCCTTCCACCACTTCTATCATAAGTTCTTCCTGAGCTCCAGCTAATGCTCCGGGCATTTCTAAAAAATGATTGAAAGGTATTTCCTCTTCCACTGTGGCAATTCTATTTTCTCCATAATAAACTATCCTAGCGTTTACCATACCCGAAACTATTATTCTATCTTCTACCACTGTGGCTTCCTGCTCGTAAGCCTGTATAGTCATCTTAAGTATTTCTTCCATTGCTGGCTTTTCTTCCCCTATTTCAAAAGCTTCCTTTACAATAGCATAGGATGTTTCTCTACCATAAATCTCCTTATACTTAATGGTTTCTTTTAATGTCTGTAGGTTTTGCTTTTCTCCTATATCCTTAATTATCTCTATATTATTGACCTGCTCTACTTTCCCTTCAAGACTTACTAGGGCCTTTAGAGATAATTTTCTCTCATCTAATATCTCTTCCTCTATGTATTCAATATTAGATTTTATAGTTGCTGACATATCTTCCGTAATCCCTGATATTTCTATTTCCTCTCTAAAATCTGCGTTAGCATCTATTGTATATATATTATTTTCCTCTTCTTGTGATTTATAGACTACTTTAAATTTTACTACTCCTGATATTACTAGCCTATCTCTTATTACTTTAGTACTAAGTATTTCTACTAGACCGTCTGTCCAAAGTACTTTCCCTAGATCTGCTTTTGATGGATTTAAGTAAATTTCCGTTTCTACTAAGGCTTGGGTGTCTTCTTTTCCTCTTAGTTCTTCAATCCGTAAGACATCTTTTATTAACTCAATCGACATAATATCCCCCCTAATTATTTCATATAACTATCCTATGAAGATATATATGCGTAAATGTGCTAAATAATGAATAAAGACATAAAAATAACTGTACAATCAATGTACAGTTATTTTTTAAGATATTTTTACCTGTGGTTGGGTTTGTGAGCAAACAGTTACTTCTACGGTTCCCGTCAATATGTCTGTGTAGGTATATGATACTTTTCTACTACTATCATATTCGTTATTAATCCTCACAACAAATAAATTAGGGTATGCTGCTTCCAATATTCCTTCTCTAACTATAGTCTTTTTTCTACCCTTATTTGCTCTTAGTATTACAGTTTTGTCAATACATTTCTCGATGTCCTTACGAATCCTAATCAATATATCTTTTTCCAATATAGCAAACCACCTTCCATTAATTGCTCCCCGGCAGTCGAGGGCAGAAGAAGTGTTTGGGACACTCATGTATGCATTATATCATAGAATTCCTATTTTGTCAAACAAATAAATTATTATACTATTATTGAGTTATTTTGTCAATTATAATTATCAATTATTTTTTATTAATTTTTTTATTTTTCTCCAGAATTTAGTTTAAGTATATCCTCTTCAGTCAGTTTTATATGCTCTATCATTGCATTAGCCGCCTTTTCTGGATTTCTGTCTTTTATTGCATTGATTATATTTCTATGTTGTTACACAAAGTAATACATATTTAAATATTCATCATCTCCGCTGTAAAGCTCCCTGATAGATTTTATGAAAGGTGAATAAGATTAGATATTATAAAAGCTATATGACTGAAAATATTGGGATTTTTGACAAATACTATGATATAATATAGTTAATTGTATAACAAGGGGGAAATAATTTTGAAGGGTACTATTGTTTCTGCATGGGTACAAACTTGTAGGAAACTGTATGGAGAAAATATAACCAACGAGGCATTAGATCATTTTAATATTAGTCCAAATAAAATTTTTACACCTACGGAAGATATTGAAGATAGAGTGGCTAGAGGAATTCTTGACTATATTGCTAAAAAACTAGGAAAAACCTCTGATGAGGTATGGAGAACCATGGGTAATCACAATGTCATTACTTATTCTAAGGTTTATCCTGCATTCTTTAGATACAAGAATTTATATTCTTTTCTTCAAGCAATGTATGATATTCATGTTGTAGTTACTAAGAGAATAACTGGTGCAAAACCTCCTATTTTAGGGATAAAACCTATAGATAAATATACTGCACATATGACTTATAATTCTTCTAGAGGAATGTTTCCTTATTTCCACGGTATGTTGGAAGGTGCTGCTAAATATTTTAAAGAGGACATTAATATTGAAACTTTAGAGAAAACAGAGGATTTCACAAAGATATCCATCACTTTTCCTGATGAGATTTATTATCAAAAGAAATTTAGATTTAATAAAGCATTATCTTTTGGATTTATGAAGAATATGGAAGGAAAAATTGCCTTATCTTCCCTTCTATTAGTAGGTATTCCTGGAGTTTTGTTATCTAAATTTGTAGTTCCGTCAATAGCCTTCCCTGGAATTTTAGTTCTTTCTACTCTTGTTCCATTTTTGGTTAGTAAAGGACTGTTTAAACCTCTTAAATCCATTTATAGTTCTTTATATGAAATTAAGAATAAAGACTTGTCTATAGTGGAAAATATATCTACTAATGATTTCTTTGAAGATATCAATGATAAGTTGAAGGATTTAAAAGAATCTATAAAAACAGATTTTGTAGGATATAAGGGTACTACCGATGAGTTAAATGTTTTTGCTGATAAATTCGCTGAGATTTCTAGTAATATGAGCTTTACTTCATCTGAAATATCAAATGTAGTAGAACAGGTGGCAGGAGGAGCTATAAATCAAGCCGAAGAAACTGAACAAGTAGCATATCAGTTAAACAATTCGATTATTTCTTTAAATGATGTTGTTAGAAAAGAAAATCTAGGCAAAGGTGAACTAGAATCAGCTGTTGAACAAATAAATAGGGGGTTTGAAGATTTAAAGTCTACATCTGATAGCTTAAACCATATACTATTACAGTTCTCTCAAGTAAAATCTAAGGGCCAAGATTTACAAAACAGGGCTACTGAAGTTCGGAATATTGTTGAAACTGTTGAAAAAATTGCTGAGCAGACCAATTTATTGGCTCTAAATGCCAGTATAGAAGCATCCAGGGCTGGAGAATATGGAAGAGGATTTACTGTTGTTGCATTAGAGATTAGAAAGCTTGCAGAAGGCTCTAAAGAGGCAGTTCAAACTATCAACGATAACTTAGAATCCTTTATTAAAGATATAGATGGATTTGTATTTGATATATCAGATCAGTTTAATATACTTGAAAGGGAAAATGTTAAACTAAATTCAGTTGCAGAAGAAAATCAAGCATCTGTAAATTCCATAGCACAAGTATCTGACTTAATCATTGAATTAACAAATGAACTTACAAACGAGACTAATAATATAAATAATATATCTCAGGGTATAGAATCCTTGGCAGCCATCGCTGAAGAAAACTCTGCCTCATCTCAAGAAGTATCTGCTAATGTGCAAGCATATACTGAAGAGATTAGAAAAATGACTGAAAGTATACATGAGTTTAAAAAAGTCAGCGTGGAATTTAGCAAAGACTTGGAAAAATACGTTGTATAAAAGGGAAGCTTTTATGCAATTGACAATTAACAATTAACGATTAACAATGTAAAATCATTAAAAACAATTAGAAATGTTGAAAGATAAAACCTAGATTTTTCTATTATAACGAAAAATCTAGGTTTTATTTGGCTTTAATTGTTATTTGTTCTTTGATAATTGTTAATTGAAAAACATCCTCGTTATGTATATTGCTGAAATCACTCCTGCCAAATCTGCTATTAATCCAGCTGCTAATGCATGTCGTTGCTTCTTTATAGATACTGACCCAAAATATACTGCTAGCACATAGAATGTAGTCTCACTAGATCCCATCATTACTGCCACTGTTCTAGCTATTAAAGATTCTGGTCCATAGTTTCCAGCTAATTCACTCATTATTCCTTGAGCACCAGATCCTGATAAAGGTCTCATTAATATCATGGGGACTACTTCTCCTGGTATATTAAAGATTTCAATAACAGGTGTTATTAATTTAATTAAAATATCCATAGCTCCTGATTCCCTAAAAACTCCAATGGCTACAAGCATGGCTACGAAAGAAGGTATTATTCTTATTGCCGTAGAAAATCCATCCTTTGCTCCTTCTACAAATGATTCATAAACTTTAACATTTTTACTCATTCCATAGGATATAATGCCAACTATCATAAAAGGAATTGCAAACTTAGATAAAAGTTGCATTATTTCAAGGAACATCTGATATCCCTCCCCTGTCTTCCATTAACCCTTTTTATTTCATATCTAGGAAGTCCCTGTAAAAACTTTGCTGCTATTATAGCCGCAGCAGTAGATATAGTAGTAGCAATTATAGTTGGTCCTATTATTTCTGTGGGATTAGTTGATCCTGCTGCTGATAATATAGCAATGGTTGAGGCAGGTATCAGAGTCACCGATGAGGTATTTATTGCAAGGAAAGTAACCATTGCATTAGTTGCTGTGTCCTTATGCCTATTTAAATTCTGTAACTCTTCCATAGCTTTTAGTCCAAAAGGTGTTGCAGCATTTCCTAACCCTAGTATATTAGCTGAAATATTCATTATCATAGCTCCCATTGCAGGATGTTCAGCTGGCACATCTGGAAATAAAATCACCATAACTGGCTTGAGTATCCTTGATATTCCTCTTATAAGTCCAGAATCCTCTGCTATTTTCATTATTCCTAACCATAACGACATAACACCTATTAACCCAATTGCCAGTTCTACAGCTGATTTAGCGTTCTCTATTGCTGCATTCGTTACAGCATCTAATTCTCCTGTTATAATCCCAACTCCAAATCCTATAATAATTAGAGCTGCCCAAATAATATTGATCATTCTCTCACAACCCTTCTTCAATGCACAATGCACAGTTCATAGCCAAAGGCCACTTACGCAATTCACAATTATTTCGGTCTGGCTTCTAAGTCTTTTTTGGCGACTGCGGTCGCTTTAAATTGTGCATTGTGCATTGTGAATTTATTTCATTACTATCCTATTCTCAATAACCTGTTCATATTCAAAAAATAATAAGAGTCTAGTTTCCTAGACTCTTACTATTTTTATCTTATTCTTTTAATTGTTCATTGCGAATTGTTAATTATAAATCCTTACAGTCCTAACAATACTGTAGCTATACCAAAGTATACCATCAAAGCTAATGCATCTACTATAGTTGTAATTAATGGGCCTGCCATTATAGCTGGATCCATTCTTAACCTTTTAGCTATCAATGGTAAAATACCACCTACAATTTTTGAAGCCATGACCGTTACTACTATAGTTATGGAAACTGTTATAGCTATAAGGATATCCACCCTTTCTAATAATATAAGTCTCATGAAATTGATACCAGCAAGGGCCACTCCAACTACAAAGCTAATCCTTAACTCTTTCCATAGTACTTTCCACCAATCATGAGTAGTTATTTCACCAGTAGCTAATCCTCTTATTATCAAAGTTGAAGACTGACTCCCTGAGTTTCCTCCAGTATCCATAAGCATTGGAATAAATGTACTAAGCACTACTACAGATGCTAATACATTTTCAAACTTTCCCATTATTCTTCCAGTAAATGTAGCTGAAACCATTAGTATAAGAAGCCAAGGTAATCTATGTTTTGCCAAAGTCAATACTCCTGTATCTAAATATGCTTCCTCTGATGGTGCCATAGCAGCCATCCTTTGGAAGTCTTCTGTAGCCTCTTGTTCCATAATATCCATAATATCATCTACTGTAATAATTCCTGTAAGTCTATTTTCATTGTCTACCACTGGTAATGCCAAAAATCCATATTTTCTAAACACATTTGCTACGCTTTCTTGATCATCGTGAGTATTTACACGAATTACCTCATTTTCCATGATATCATCTATAAGCAAGTTTTCATCAGATGTAACTAAAGTTCTTAAGGAAACAAATCCTTCTAAAGTTCTCTTTCTATCAGTTACATAGCAAGTATATACAGTTTCCTTGTTTAGACCAGTTTCTTTTATATGAGCTAGTGCTTCCTTTACTGTAATGCCTTTTCTTAAGTCTACGTACTCTATTGTCATTATACTTCCAGCAGAATCTGCGGGGTACCTTAAAAATTGATTTATTAACTTTCTCTCATCTTCCTTAGTAGACTTTAGGACCTTCTTTACAATATTTGCCGGCATTTCTTCTATTAAGTCAATCATATCATCAAAGAAAAGTTCATCCATAATATACTCTAATTCTTTATCTGTTACAGAATTTATGATGCCTAATTGTTGCTCCATAGAAAAATGGGCAAATACTTCTACTGCCAAATCCTTAGGTAACATTCTAAATATTAATAGCGTCATATGTGCATCTAATGGGTCTAAAAGCTCTGCTACGTCAACCTCATTCATTTCTGATAATTCTCTTTTAATTTCTATATACTTTTTTTGCTCAAATAATTCTAAGAGTCTTCTTTCATCCATGTTCTCCCTCCAATTTAGAGAACCATGTTCTGTGATAAAAATGGTTCTCTATTTATTATTTTTAAAATTCTATTTTTAATACTACTGGGCACAGGACCCGAATCCATTTTCATCACCAACCCTTCCTTTCATCAATTCACAATTTACAATTCACAATTCACAATTATTAGGTCCCGGCTATGGGGTCTTTTTTTGCGACCTGTGGCCGCTTTCCTAATTGTGCATTGTGCATCGTGCATTGTCTTTTTTATTATATCACATTTTCTTCATTTCCTTAAATAAAAAAAGATAGGTCTCCCTATCTTTTTGATTTTAGCATCCGCCACCGGCTCTATCTGGTATTACTGTAAATCCTCTTTTTATCCAATTGTCACTATAGTCTACTGTAAATTTTCCAAAACTTTCTTCCAAACCTTCTTCTACTAAAAATGTAAATCTATCTATCTTAGTTTCAATATCTCCTTCTTTATGCTCATCCAGAGCTAATCCAAATGATGGACCGCCTCAACCATAACCTGCAATATAAATTCTCAAAGGTTTTTCGGTCTTTTTAGTTTCAACAATCTTTGTTAATTCTTCTGTAGCCTTAGGTGTTAAATCTATAATCATTATTATATCCTCCTTCTTTATATTCTTCTTTATATATTATATACCCATATAGGGTATTTGTAAACATTAAATATTATTTTTATCTATAAAACTTTAAGTCATTATAGATTACCCTAATCACTAAATTTTTAATCAAAATAAAAACCGAGACCCATCCTCTACCCTTATAAGTAATTATGCATCACCACTTCAAAGATAGAAATGAATCTCGGTTTTTAATCTTAATCATTAATCATTTGTTCATTATTTTTTTATTTTTCTTACGGTTTTAATTGTCAGTTATATTACATTGCTCTTCCTGGTATTATTGCATCTACTATACCTATTACTAGAGCACCTATTATAGCTCCCCATACAGATATATTAAATCCAGGAACTATAAATTTGGTAACATAAAGAATAATTGCAGCAACTAGAAATCCTGTTATTCCTCTTCCAAATGGTGAGGCATTTACACCAGTAAACCTTTGGACTAAATGATCCAGTACTCCTATTACTACTGCTGCTAACAATAGACTCCATATACTATCTATTGTAAAGCCTGGAGTAAAATATGCTGCTATAGCCACCACTATTGCTGTCACCAAAACTCTTATAAGCATTTCCCCAATATTAAAGTCATTGTCCCTATCTCTGTCCCTGTCCCTATGTTGATCTCTGTTTCTATCGTCATTATCCATAACTTCACCTCCTGATATAATAATCTCCAATAATAGATTTTTTTATACAGCAAATTATTAAATAATTTTTATATTTTGTGAAATCATATAAATATACTAGAAAGGAAATAAAAGATATGCTACTATATTAGTAAGAATTAAAAAGGAGGTTGAGAGTATGGAAGTTACTAAAGATATGCTAATTGGTGAATTAATTAGAAAAAAACCAGAAGCGATAGAAATTCTTATGAGATTTGGTATGGGCTGTGTAGGTTGTCCATCAAGCCAAATGGAAAGCTTAGAAGAAGCTGCTATGGTACACGGCTTAGATTTAGATAAATTAATGGCTGCATTAAATGCATAATTGCCGACTGACAAAAAAGAAGAGCTTACAAATGTAGCTCTTCCTTTTTATAGTTTATTTTGCTAATAAGGTATCTATTTTTTCCTTATCAAAACCTACTACTTCTTCACCGTCTATAACTAATACGGGTACACCCATATGTCCCATAGCCATTAATTCTTTTCTAGCATCTTTATCTGTTTGAACATTTTTTTCAGTATAATCTATACCTTTTTCCTTTAGATAATCTTTAGCAGAAACACAATATGGGCAAGTATTACTTGTATAAACTGTTACATTAGCCATTTTAATTCCTCCTTTAATATACTACTAATTCAATTATACCCTACGGGGGTATAAAAGTCAATAGCTTTTACGATAATATTTTACCCATAGTTATTTAAAATAATCATAGATATGAGAATTAATACTTATTAGCTGTATGTAAATTGACAATAATATTTATAAATAATATAATATTTCGTATGTCAAATTAAATTTTAAGGATGGTACTAATGATAAAAAACTATATGGAATTGTTAGTTGATGAGATTTTCAATGAAATAAAAAACAGTTATAAAATCTGCAATGAGGAAAAATGTATACATGATATTAAATCCATTGCTTTAAATAATCTACCAACCCATTATTTTAAATATGATACAACAGAAGCAGATAAAAAAGCTTTCTTATTAGAACGTCAACGGAGAATATCTGTATTAGCAAAAGTTGCTGAAGCAGCAGACATTGTATGCTCAAAATGTTATAGAAAAGGAAATTGAACCCACAGATTCCCTCCTAAGAGGGCCCCGTGGGCGTTATTTATGTTTCACGTGATTTAATCCTTGTTCAAACAACTCCAACACATGTTCATCATCTAATGAATAGATAACAAGTTTACCTTCCTTTTTAAACTTGACCAATTTCATATCTCTTAAAATCCTCAACTGATGAGATATAGCTGATTGGGTCATTTCAAGTATATTAGCAATATCACATACACATAAAGATGACTTGGATAAGACATAAATGATTTTTAATCTGGTAGGATCTGATAATGCCTTAAACATACTAGATAAAAGGTATATTTCTTCCTCACTATTTAAATTTTTCTTTAGATTTTTAAGAGATATTTCATCTGATAGATGACCTACACATACTAGCTTATCTTTTGTTTCTTTCATCATTTTAGCCTCCCATTATCTTGATTTTAATCCGTTGGCATCATTGGAGTTACAGGATGCACGGGTCTTCCAGTCATTGGATCTATATATATAATCCAATATCCTTCTACATGTAATCCTTGGTACCAAGTATTGAATCCATTAGCTCCCCTGTATGGATGCTCATCTGTAGTAAACTCACCTGGTATCCCATATACGAAGTATTTAACAGTTTCTCCTTCATTATATAGTCCGAATAAATAATGTCCATACTTACTCATCAGTTGATTGCAAGTAGTAGTAGTATTATTATTGTTATAGGGTTCTTTATTATTTCCTCCAATAATGTATGAAAAATATGGAAGAAAAGCTCTATATTCATTTTCTTTATCTAATTCTACTATCCACCAATTATATCCTTTTAGGTTATATTTAAAAGGATCAATATAAGGGAAAAACCTTAAAATACTCAATACATAATTAGTTGTTTGATTTTTTTGGTTTAATTTTCTTATATAGTCTAATGTCTTATAATCTGGTTCCATTGATTCTTCATCTAAATCTTCTAAATCAAACTTAACATCGGAATTCTCTTGAATATAATCTTCATTTTTTACTTCTATGTTTTCTTCTAAAGGTATATCCTCTGATAATTCATGTTGTACGACCTCAACATCTTGTTTCTCTATTATAGGCTCAGTAGCTGGTATATCATATGCTGGATTATATACTGGTACCTCATACGCTTGCTCGTATGCAGGTACATTATATATAGACTCATGTGTAGATCCTATCTTTATAGGTTCTTCAACTGGTTTAATTTCCTGCATTTCTATTTCTTGTACTTCCTCTAGTTTTTCAACTTCTTGGATCTCTGCCTCTTGTAATTCCTCTGGCTTTTCAACTTCTTGGATCTTCACATCTTGTATTTCCTCTGGACTTTCTACTTCTTTAGTTTCTTCTTCTTTTATTCTTTCTTGTACTTCTTCTTGTATGCTTATTTCTTGTACTTCTTCTGGCTCGATTACTTCTTTAGCTAATTCTTCTATTGCTAATCCTTTTATATGTTGTTCTATCTCTGTTGCTGGCTCAGATATAGATTGAATATGAGATTTAAAAGGTACGGATTCTATGTATCTCTCAATTGTGCCATCTTCTTTATCCAAATACCCTCCAAGAAGTACCTCCCCCTCTCGCATTACTAGAATACCAGATATTTTATCTGTTTGAAAGTTCTTAGATTCTAATTCTCTCTGTATAAAGGTATATTCTCCTTTTCCTCTTCCTATATCATCTGTAAATATCTTTCCTAATTCCCAAACTGAATGTGATTTATCCTTAGAGATAAATACAACATTATAGAAATTATCTACTTCTGCATTTTCAATATTTACTGTGACAATTCCTCTAGGACCCTTTATCTCTAGTTTGCAATGCCCCTTTGGGTTTCTTCCAGCCATGGTAGAAAGTTCTTTCTTCAGTATTATAAACTTCCTTGTATATGCTAATGATGACGGCATAATTTTACCCCCTTTTTACACTTTATTTAATTATATGTCTAATGGGGGCAATGTTTTACTAATCTTTATAAAATCTTCTACAGATAAGTTTTCTGCTCTTGTATCAACATTGATATTTAGCTTCTCTAGAGCTTCTTTTATAGTTTCCTTTTCAATATTAAATCCATAGGTAGATAATGAATTTAATATGGTTTTTCTTCTTTTTGAGAAAGCAGCTTTAACTATTTTAAAAAATTTGTCCTTATCCACATCTGGTAGTTCCTTTTTTATTTCAAGCTTTATAACGGCTGAATCTATCTTAGGCTGAGGCATAAAAACGGTCTTTGGTACTTTTACAACTATTTCTGGTTTACTATAAAAATTGACAAATACAGAAAGACTTCCATATTCTTTTCCTCCCGGACCAGCCTCCATCCTTTCGGCTACTTCCTTTTGAACCATGACTATAATTGACTCGAGATTTAAATTATCTTCTATTAGCTTTGCTATTATTGGCGTAGTCACATAATAAGGTAAATTTGCTACTACTTTTACAGGACCACCACTTAGATTTTCTTCTATTAACTTTTCTATATCAATTTTTAATACATCTCCATGTATTACTTCTACATTATCATATTTTCCAAGAGTTTCATCTAATATCGGCAATAAAGTATCATCTATCTCAATGGCTACAACCTTCTTTGCCCTTAGGGCTAATTCCTCAGTTAACGTCCCCATGCCAGGACCTATCTCTATTATATAATCTTCTGATGTAATATCTCCCTCATCTACTATTTTTCGCACAATATTACCATCTATTAGAAAGTTTTGCCCTAGAGATTTTGAAAATTTAAATCCATATCTTTCTAGAATTTCCTTTACATACTTAGGAGAATAAAGCCTTTTATCTTCCATATTTTTCTTCAATCCTTTCCAAAGCTTTCCCAAACTCTTCCCTAGTTACTCCAAAGTTATTTAACCTATTAAGAAATTGTTTAGAATTTGCATATCCAATACCTAATATCTCTCCCAATTTTTCTCTTTTCTCCCTTGACTTTGGTCCACCCGCTAATCCAAGGGCCGTTATCTCTTCCTTTGTAAACTCCTCTTTTCTTTCTATACTACTTGGCCTTGCTTTTAGGATTGCCTCAATAATATCTTCCTTATTTGCATTTTCTACTCCTATATCTCCCTTTTTCAAAGCTTTTCCTTGAGGCAAAAATGCGTGTTTACAATTTTTAATATGTTTGGATAAGTCCCTTCTAATTTGTTCTCCAGCATAATCTGGATCTGTTAAGATAATAACTCCTCTTTTTTCTGCTATGTTTTTAAGAGTCTTAATAAATTCTTTCTTATATCCAAAACCACCTGTTGCGATAACTTCTGCATCTAATGCTGCTTTGACAACAGTAATATCATCTTTTCCCTCTACTACTATTACTTCCTTTATCAATATAACAACCCCTTTAATCAGTTCACAATTAACAATTCACGGTTCACAATTATGAAAGTAGTAAACTATGGTCAAAAAACCCCAAAAACATTCCCCAACAATTGTGCATTGTGAACTGTGAATTGTGCATTTGAATTATTTAAGATTCAACGAATTTTAAATAATTCCTTAGTGTTTCTATTTGTAGCCTTTGCCAACTCTTCAAATGATATTCCTTTGGCTTCTGCTATGGTTCCTGCTACATATTTTACAAATATTGGTTCGTTTCTTTTCCCTCTATAAGGCTCAGGAGTTAAATATGGGCAGTCTGTTTCTACAAGGAGTTTATCTAATGGAACTACTTTAGCTACTTCCCTACTTACCCTAGCGTTTTTAAATGTAACCGGCCCAGCTAGGGATATATAAAATCCCATTTTTATATATTCTGCTGCCATTTCAGCACTGCCAGAATAGCAATGTAATACTCCCCTTAAAGTTCCGTCCTGAGCTTCCTTTAATATATTAAAGGTTTCCTCCGCAGCATCTCTAGTATGAATAACTACTGGCAAGCCTACTTCCTTTGCAAGATTAATTTGTTCCTTAAACCACTTTCTTTGTATATCTCTAGGAGAATTATCATAGTAAAAATCTAATCCTATTTCCCCTATAGCTACTACTTTATCTCTTTTAGCAAAGGCTCTTAATATCTCAATAGTCGAGTTATCCATTTCTTTTGCAGAGTGAGGATGTATACCAACTGCCGCATATATATTATCATACTTTTCAGTTAAAGACACCGAGGCAATACTAGATTGTAAATCTGCCCCTATGTTTATAACCATTTCTATTCCATTGTTTTTTAAGTTTTTAATTAGCATATCTCTATCATTATCAAATCTTCTATCATCGAGATGTGCATGACTATCTATAAGCATAATTATTTCTCCTTATGATATTGTAGCACCTGATTGTAGATCTTCTAAAGTTGATACTAAGCTAAGTTTACCAGTACTATCCTCTGCAGCTAATATCATTCCTTTAGATTCTACACCTCTTAATTTCACAGGTTTTAAGTTTGTGACTACTACTACCTTTTTACCCACTAAATCTTCAGGTGAATAATATTCTTTTATACCTGATACTACTTGACGTTGTTCCTCACCTAATTTTAATTGCAATACATAGAGTTTATCAGCCTTAGGGTGATCTTCACAAGATATAACTTCTGCTACTTTTAATTTTACTTTATCAAAATCATCTATTGTAATTTCTTCTACTTTTTCTTTTACTTCTTCCACTTTATCAGCCTTCTTTCCTTTGTTTCTTGAATCTATGAGCTTTTGGTTTGCATCATTTAGCTTAACTAATTCCTTTTCTATTTCAAGTCTTGGGAATATAATATTTCCTCTTTCCACTGTTGTACCTACTTCTAGTATTCCCCAGACCTTCGCATCATCCCATGATACTTCATTCTTTAATCCAAGTTGCTTTCTTATCTCTACTGAAGTTTTTTCCATAAATGGTTTAATCAGTATAGATACTATTCTTAAACTTTCTGCTAAATTATATAATACTGTATCTAATCTTTCTTTATCTTCTTCCTTTGCTAATATCCATGGGGCAGTTTCATCTACATATTTATTGGTTCTTCTAATCAACTTCCATATTTCTTCTAAAGCATTAGAGAAGTTTAATTTCTCCATATATTCTTCTACTTTAGCAGCTGCATTTATTCCGGTTTCTTTTAGAGAATTATCAAATTCTCCTTCCTTAACTGGAGAAGGAATTATCCCTTCATTATATTTTTCAATCATAGTAACTGTCCTACTAACTAGATTTCCTAAATCATTTGCCAAATCTGAATTTAGTCTTTGTAAGAATTTATCTCTATGGAAAGAGCCGTCTTGACCAAATGAAAATTCTCGAAGAAGAAAGTATTTGAAGGCATCTATGCCATATAATTCAATTATTGGCTCTGGATATATTACATTTCCCTTTGATTTAGACATCTTATCGTCTTCAAATAATATCCAACCATGACCAAATACCTTTTTTGGTAATTCTAACTCCATTGCCATTAAAAGTGCTGGCCAAATTATAGTATGGAATCTCACTATCTCCTTACCTACTAAATGTACATTTGCAGGCCAGAAGTCTTTAAAGTTCTTATTGTCATCACTGCCATACCCTAAAGCTGTAATATAACATGATAACGCATCTATCCATACATACACTACATGAGATGGGTCAAATGGAACCTTAATCCCCCAATCAAAGCTAGTTCTGGATACACATAAATCTTCCAAACCATCTTTTAAGAAATTGTTCACCATCTCATTTTTCCTTGATTCAGGTTGAATGAATTCAGGATTTTCATCGTAAAACGCTAATAGTTTATCCCTATATTCTGAAAGTTTAAAGAAATATGCTTCCTCCTCTGCAAGATGAACCTCTCTACCACAATCTGGACACTTTCCATCTACTAACTGAGATTCTGACCAAAATGCCTCACATGGAGTACAATAATGTCCTTCATACTTTGATTTATATATTTCACCTTTTTCATATAGTTTTGTAAATATTTCTTGAACTGCTTTTTCATGATGAGGGTCTGTAGTTCTTATGAAAGTATCGTAGTCTATCTCCAAAGTCTTCCATAGTGATTTTATATCTGCTACTATTTTATCTACATAAGCTTTTGGTGTAACTCCACTTTCTTTAGCCTTTTCCTGAATCTTTTGACCATGTTCATCTGAACCTGTTACAAAGTATACATCATAACCTTGCATTTTTTTAAACTTCTTTATCGCATCTGCTGCCACTGTAGTATAAGTATGACCTATATGCAGATTATCAGATGGATAATAGATTGGTGTCGTTAAATAATATTTTTTCATCTTTATTACCTCCCGTTTATTCAATGCACAATTCACAGTTCACAATTCACAATTGTTAGGGTCTAGCTGTCGGGTATTTTTTTGCGACCTGCAGTCGCTGTTTTAATTGTGCATTGTGCATTGTGAATTGTGCATTGTTTTTTATTTGTTTACAAATAAAAAACCCTCATCTCTATATAGAGACGAAGGTTATCTTCGCGGTACCACTCTAATTTATCTAAATCTTACGATTTAAATCTCACTAGGTTATAACAAAACCTTGCAGTGTAACGGCTGCTTCCGTTACAGCCTAAAATCTTCGGCTGTAAAGTTCTGGGGCCATCTTCGGAATAATCTTAATCACTGGCTTTCACCCAACCCAGCTCTCTGTAGAATAATCTTAGTCCTACTCTTCCCTTCCACACCTTTAACATGATTTTACTCAACAGTCAAACTTAATATCTAATTAGTCTAATTTCCTTTTAGTATATCTTTTCTTATTTGATAATATATTATACTCTAACTCAAATATTTAGTCAACTAAATAATTGATATTACAGTATTAGTTGAGTAATTTTTATAATCCTTATTTTTTGATTGCATAAAGAGACATTTAGTCTATAGTCTATTTAAGAGGTCCGTTAACATCTATTGTATATGAACCTGTTCCCGAATATTTATATATATAAAGATAATATCTACCTGCTGCTGCATCATAAGAACCTGTTAATCTTCCGCCTGTCGTTGAAGTAGGATACGTTACATAATTTATGATATCTGATGCTTCATAAAGCATCCAGCTAATTCCTAAATCCCTATCTGGTGTTACATTGATATCAACCTGTCCATTGGAGATTACATCAAAATAGTATATATCTACATTGTCATCATCTTGAAACCTGGCTGAAACCGCAAGTTCAGTCATTATAGGTCCATTTGCATTATCAAATATATCATTTGGCTCAGTCTCAGATGTAATACCATCACTAGGATTAGTTTCAGGTTCATTAATTATTACCTGTGCTTCATCTGTATTTCTTTCTCCTTTATCATCTACTACTGTCAGAGTTGCTGTAAATGTACCTGCTGTCGAGTAGGTATAGTTTGGATTTGCTTCTACGCTTGTACTGCCATCTCCAAAATCCCATAGATATGATATTATAGTCCCATCACTATCTTTAGAGCCCATACTACTAAAGCTTATCTCCTCACCTTTCATCGCAATATACGGTCCATTTGCTTCTGCTACTGGAGGATTGTTTACCTGTGCTGTCTCATCACCTGTGAATATTCCATGAAATACTACATCAAATTCTGCTTCATTTGATGAATTTACTTTATAATTTGTAAAATAGCATACTACTGTTTCATACCCACTCCATGGATAAGATGCAAGTGTATTTAAAGATTCATTCGCCATTAAATCCATGTATTTCCAATCTGCTATAGGTCCTTGAGTTTCTGCTTTTGTATATGTCCCACGTAATGTAAAGGTCTTAAAAAATTCTGATTGTGATTGGGTTATTGTTACATTTGTCAGATCCACAGCTGAAGTTATATCTGAGTATATTGACTCTAGATCTTTTCTTGTATGGGTTTCTAAGTAGTCATCAGCTACAAGGGGAACATAGTAAATATTTATATTATCTACTAAATATTGCATTTGATTTTGATATTCTGTGTTTAATCGATTATCATTACTATATTGGCTTATTAAATTATCATATTCCCTTACATTATTTGTCTTTACAGCATTATTCAAACTGTTCAACATATCCCTATTCTTTTCATGCATATAATTATAAACAACAAAACCATAGGTATAAAAAGTAAAACCACTATCATATGATGAATGTAAAGTTTTAGATAAGGAATATCTGTCTTCCACTCTTCCAATATTGGATACCATAGTTTTTCTTGGAACAATCCCATCAGTACGAGTAGAACCAGCAAACCATTCAGCTCCACCTTCTTCAAACCATGTTAATCTTTCATTATCATAAATCTCTGATTCTCCCCACATACCAGGAACCAAATACCTGCCTTGTAAATAGTGAGTAAATTCATGGCGGAATAACTCTTCTAATGTATATATGCTGTCTTGAGGAGTTCTTTCATAGGTGTAAAAGGACCCCCAGCTCTCTATATACATACCACCATTATTAGTATCTAGTCCAAACAAATATCTATTCATACCATACTCATAAGGACTATTATAAATATAGCATATCAACACTTCATCAGTATTATTGGCTTCAAGTGGAGTATCACTTCCTATGGCTCTATAAAATTGTGCTCTAACTTCATGTGAGGCCCAATATAGCCTTTTAACTTTATCAATTGTAACATCATCTCCTGCATATATGATTAATTTATCATCATCAAAAGTATATTTTTTAGGCAGGTATTTATTTATTCCATCTTGTGTGATTTTCTTAATATCTATTCTTCTGCCATAATAATCTAATCCATCATAATTATCTACTATAGATGAAGCAGCTTGAAAATACGGTTCCCCTAAATACGGATAGGAACTCATTGCCTGTGTGAGGACTCTATTTCCTTCACTTGGATTACTATGAACCTTACCTAATGTTCCCATCCAGTATAGCCCATTATTTATAAGCCATCCATTATCTGAATTAAAGTTTCCTAATAGTGCTATATTAGATACTTGTATTATAAAATCATCAATTTTGCCATACCAAATAGTTTTTGATGGTATAACTCCATTATAAAGTTCTTCATTAATGTCATATTCTATACCACCACCTAAATTATAAATAGCTGTTCCTTTTGCATTATCATTTATATAGGTATTTATATTTGATTGAAATTGTTGAAATATAGGAATAGTACGGTTGATTATATCTACATTGGTTGAGCCGTTCCACATAAGAAGACCTATGGAAGATACTAAATCATCCTGCTGTGCTGTACCTAATTTGAAGTTAGCATTATTCATAACTGAAACTATTGAAGGTAAACATTTATCATGATAATTTCTACTATTAAGCTCACTTAATTGGCTATTATAAAATCCTAAATAAAAACCTGCTCTAACTACT
Organism: uncultured Tissierella sp.; assembly: GCF_902479755.1. Taxonomy (NCBI): domain Bacteria; kingdom Bacillati; phylum Bacillota; class Tissierellia; order Tissierellales; family Tissierellaceae; genus Tissierella; species uncultured Tissierella sp. The sequence continues at coordinate 107,247 of NZ_CABSQO010000003.1, forward strand.
TCACAAAGTGTAGGTATACCTTTGTTATCTGTACTTGTATATTGTCTTCCACGAAGGTTTATTGCATCAATAAGTGCTTCCATACGACTTTGATTAGAATAAAATTCATATGCATCTTGGCTATATTGAAATAAGTCTGTAATATCACTGTATTTAAGAGTAACTAGCAAATTCACTAAATCAGTATAATTTAATGTCTTTAGATAAGACATTGAGTAGGTGCTTTCCCTTGTGACAAATGATCTTACATCATGGGAACTTTGGTCAATAGATTCCGACTCTGGTGGTTCAGGTGATTTGATTGCCAATAAATCATCTGTAATTTCTTTTGAAAATATACTACTCTCTATTTTTTCTCTATTCTCTATTTTTCCTATAGGTAGTTGATTTGATACTGATGAACCATTAGGATTATCATTTATTGCTAGAACTAAGTCACTGAAAACATTGCTTAACAATAAAGCAATAATACAGAACAAGCATATAACTTTATATAATTTATGCCTGCCTTTTTTTTGGCCTTTACCAGTTGTTTTTTCCATAATAGAATCCTCTCCTTTAAAATAATTTTATTTTATAAATAACCCTTAATGAAAATTCAATAGTCACCTCCTTGAATAATATAGTTAAAATTCAATTGCTATATTTTCTTTCTCACTGATTTCATGAGATAATGTTCATGATTTTTCTATAGTTTCTTTACCTAATAGATTTATAGATAATCTCAATACCATTTAACTTTCATAAATAATCATTATAATTGAAAATATAAAGCTATTACTCTTCTCATTTTTTGAATATTCGGAATATTTTCTTCGTACTTTCAAAACAACTTCTAAATAATCACTCTGTTTTTTATAATCTTGAAAATAATAAGGATATGTCAATTAATTCAATAATAGGTGATATTAAATAATAGAGATTACAATAGTTATATTACAGTGTTATTAGAGATCATGTTTTAACAATCTTTAATTTACATTTTTTAAACTATACGCTAAGGAACTGAGTCTGAAAGATATAATTTGAAATGAAAAAATCTTAATTTAAAAACTTATATTGTAACAAATACTTTAACATACGTGAGATTCTTATATTTGACTTCTGTTATAATTTCTTATGGTCAAAAGTAATATTCATATCTAATAATTTACAATGCAATCTTTATGCCATTTTATTGCTTTAATATACTCTAGTGATATTGATGTATTTATTCAATAAAATTGAAAATAATTAAGAAAAAGTATTAAATTTAATACTTTTTCTTAATTATTTTTAAAGATCAATATGAAATTTCAGACCAAATTCAGAATCATAGTAGAATTAGTCTTATCTTATATCTACTCTCTATTACTCTTCATATATATTACTGTGCTTTTACTCTATTCATATAGTTTTCAAAATTATATTTAAGTTCTTCTATACTATCTCCACCAAACTTTATCATCATCTCATTAGCTAATACATATGCTAACATATTCTCTGCAACAATACTAGCTGAAGGTACAGAACAAACATCCGTCCTTTCAACCTGAGCATGAATATGCTCTTTTGTTTCCATATCTACAGTATTCAAAGGCTTCTTCAGGGTGGGAATAGGTTTCATAATTGCTCTGAATACTATATCTTCTCCATTAGAAACTCCCCCTTCAATTCCCCCTGCATTATTGGTTTTCCTATAGTATCCATTTATATCATAGTATATCTGATCATGTACTTTTGAGCCAACCTTATTAGATGTATTAAATCCTAACCCAAATTCAATTCCTTTTATTCCGGGAATACTCATTATACTATAGGCAATCTTTCCATCTAACCTTCTATCCCAGCTGATATAACTTCCTAATCCTACAGGAATATTCATCCCTATTACTTCTATAATTCCTCCCAAAGTATCTCCTTCTTTTTTTATATTATCTATTTTTTCTATCATAAGCTTTTCAGCTTCTTTATCTAAGACTCTCACAATAGATTCATCTGCTTTTAACAATTCCTCTTTACTAATATTATTATAATTGTCCTTTGAAGTTTCAATATCTCCAATTTTAACTACATGACTATATATGCATATATTGAATTCCTTTAATAACAACTTACATATACTGCCCAATGCAACTCTCATAGCTGTTTCTCTAGCACTAGCTCTTTCTAAAGTATTTCTACCGCCTTTTTGATTGTACTTTAAGGCACCTGCTAAGTCTCCATGACCTGGTCTAGGTCTTATTATTTCTCTTAATTCTACATCAGTTCCTCTATTTTTAATTATAATGGATATTGGATTTCCCGTGGTATAAGAATTATTGATTCCAGATAAAACTTTTATTTCATCTTCTTCTATAGTCATCCTTTCACTTCTGCCATATCCTTTTTGCCTTCTTTCAAGCTCATGGTTCATATATTCTATATCAAAATATAAATTTGCTGGAAGCCCATCTATTATTCCCTGCAAACTATCTCCATGAGATTCTCCTGATGTTAAAAATCTAATCATTTAAATATCCTCCTACTATATAGGTTAATGGTCTAAACACAGAAATAATCTTTGCTATAACAGTTTATTTTCCAGTTTTGCAATAGCCCTTAAATCCTTCATAAGTTTTTGAAATCTATCTGGAGTTATAGATTGCTCTCCATCACATTTTGCATTTATAGGGTCATTATGAACTTCAATGATGAGTCCATCTGCCCCTGCTGCTATGGCAGCCTTTGAAAGCGGCTCTACCAACCACCACAAACCAGAAGCATGACTAGGGTCTACTATTACTGGAAGATGACTTAATTTCTTAATTATAGGAACTGCACTTAAATCCAAAGTATTCCTTGTATACCTTTCAAAAGTCCTAATCCCTCTTTCACATAAAACTACATTTTCATTTCCTTCTAGCATAATATATTCAGCAGCCATCAAAAACTCTTCTATGGTAGCTGACATTCCTCTTTTTAAAAGTACGGGTTTCTTTGTCTTACCTAGTTCTTTTAAAAGAGGATAGTTTTGCATATTTCTTGCTCCAATCTGAATAACATCCACATCCTCCATAAATTTATCTAGATAATCTAATGACATAAGCTCTGTTACAATAGGAAGTCCTGTTTTCTCTCTGGCCATCTTTAGCATCTCTAGTCCAGTTTCACCTAACCCCTGAAAGCTATAAGGAGAAGTCCTTGGCTTAAAAATACCCCCTCTTAAGAAAGCAGCCCCTGATGTTTTTACTTTTTCAGCTATGCTTAATATTTGTTCCTCACTTTCTACTGAACAGGGTCCAGCTATTATTGCTACTTCCTTACCGCCTATGGTGTCTTTGCCAACATTTATAATGGAGTTCATTGGATGCAAAAGTCTATTTACCTTGTTGATACCTATTTCCATTAACCTCCCCCCTATTCATCCATTGCTTTTTTTAAACTTTTTACAAACTCAAAAACTCTTCCCTCAATATTGCCCAATTCTATTCCATTCTCTATTTCTTTAACAATTGCACTTCCAACTATTAATCCATCAGCTAAATCCTTTAATTTCTTTATGCTCTTTACATCAGATATACCAAAACCAACGACTGTAGGAATGTTTGAATGTTTTTTTATTTCTTCCAAGAGATCTACCAGTCCTTCATCAAAGGATTCTCTCATTCCTGTAATGCCCTTTGAAGAAATGCAATAAATAAATCCTTTTCCTTCTTTAACTATTGCTTCTATACGACTATGAGAAGTTGGAGCAACCAGGACTATTAAATCAATAGAATAATCCCTCATAATTTCGTTTAATATTTCTCTCTCCTCCAAAGGAATGTCTGGGATAATCAAACCATCTATCCCACATTTTTTACATCCATTTAAAAATCTTCTTACTCCATAAGAAAAAATCGTATTATAATACACCAAGAAAATCAGAGGAATTTCCGTTTTACATCTTAGTGCTGAAACCATTGAAAAAATAGTTTCCACATTAGTACCTTGACTTAAAGCCCTTGATGAAGCTCTCTGTATAACAGGCCCGTCTGCTAAAGGATCTGAATATGGAATCCCTAATTCAATAATGTCGGCTCCTGCTTTTTCCATTGCCAAAACTAATTCTATGGTTTTATCCAATGCAGGATCTCCTGATGTAATATAAGTAATCAAGGCTTTTCTTTTTTCCTCTTTAATTTCATCAAATTTTTTCTTTATCCTACTGTCCATCTTTCAATTCCCCCAATACATTAAGCAATGTATCCATGTCCTTGTCTCCTCTTCCTGACAAATTCACTACAATAATATCTTCTTTATCTATTTGTCTAGCTAACTTCATTAAATATGCTATAGTATGAGCACTTTCCAAAGCAGGTATAATTCCTTCTGTCTTAGTTAAATATCGAAAAGCTTCTATTGCCTCATTATCATTGATGGTTACATATTTAATTCTTCTTATAGAGTGAAAATATGCATGTTCTGGACCAATCCCTGGATAATCAAGGCCTGCTGATATTGAATGTACTGGTTTAATCTGTCCATTTTCATCCTGCAACAAATAAGTCATCATTCCATGTATGATTCCTAATCTACCTTTGGAAATACTAGCTGCATGATATTCTGTATCTATTCCCTTTCCTCCTGCTTCAACACCATACATCTCTACTTTTTCTTCAATAAAAGGATAGAATAAACCCATTGCATTACTTCCTCCACCTACACAAGCTACTAAATAATCTGGTAATCTACCTTCCTTTTCCATAATTTGTTCCTTCACTTCATCTCCTATAATCCTTTGAAAATCTCTCACCATTGTAGGATAAGGATGGGGCCCTACTACTGATCCAATTACATAAAAAGTATCTTCTGGATTAGTAACCCAATGTCTAATAGCCTCATTAGTAGCATCCTTCAAGGTTCTTGTACCAGAAGCTACAGAGTTTATTTTAGCCCCTAACATCTTCATCTTCAAAACATTTAACCCTTGCCTTTTTATATCTTCCTCCCCCATAAAAACTTCACAGGGAATATCAAACATTGCACAAATAGTAGCCGTAGCCACTCCATGCTGTCCTGCACCTGTTTCTGCTATTATTTTCTTTTTTCCCATTCTTCTAGCAAGTAGTACTTGACCAATTACATTATTTATCTTGTGAGCTCCAGTATGGTTTAAGTCCTCTCTCTTTAGATAAATCTTACCTCCACCTAATTTTTTTGTTAGATTCTCCGCATAATATAATGGAGTAGGTCTTCCAGAATACTCTTGACAATAATACATATATTCCTTTTTAAAATTCTCATCATCTTTTATACTAATAAATGATTTTTCCAGCTCGATCAATGGATTCATTAAAGTTTCAGGTACGAACTGCCCACCAAATTGTCCAAACCTCTTATTCATATAAATCATCCCCTTACTCTCTCTATAAAATCTTTTATCTTTCCATAATCCTTATATCCTTCTGTCTCCACTCCAGAGCTTACATCTACTACTGCTGGTCTAACTATCCCTATAGCATTTCTGATATTTTCCGAACATAATCCACCTGCTAAAACTATGGATTTAGTTTTACCAATCCCTATAGCTAATTCCCAATTAAACCTTTTTCCTGTCCCCCCAGCTTCCCCTTCTATCCAAGTATCTAAAAGATACTTATCAACCCTATATTTTTCTAATAATTCTAGGCTATTTTCATCTCTTATAAGAAAGGATTTCCATACTTCATTCTCAAAACAACTACAATAACTAGAACTTTCATCTCCATGGAATTGAAGTACATCAAGGTGACAAAGTTTTTCTATTTCTTTTACTTCTTCTAGAGAATGATTTAGAAATACACCAACTTTTTTTATATCTTTATTTAATCTATCTACTAATCTCCTTGCCATATAAGGGTCAATTTGTCTCTTACTTTTTGCAAATACAAATCCTATATATTCTGGTCTTAGTTTATTTACATAATTTATATCTTCATATCTTCTCAATCCACAGATCTTTATCTCTACCAAATTATTCACCTCTTAGTTCTTTTATCTTATCCTTAATAGATTTAGATTTCATAAAGCTCTCCCCAATTAGAACACCATCTACACCTATGGATTCTAGATACTCCATATCTCTTTTATTAGAAATACCACTTTCACTAACAATTACTTTATCCTTTGGTATATAGCCTATTAATTTTTCTGTAGTTTCAAGCTTTACTTCAAAGGTCTCTAAGTTTCTATTGTTAATCCCGATTATATTTGCACCTGCATCTAATACCTTTTCTAGCTCTTTTAAATTATGGATTTCGACTAGGCATTGAAGATTAATATCCCTGGCTATTTTTTGAAATTCATCTAATTGCTTTTTAGTTAGGAGGGATGCAATAAGCAAAATGGCATCTGCTCCTAATAATCTGGACTGATATATCTGATATGAATCGATTATAAAATCTTTTCTAAGTATAGGTACTTTTGTTTCTTGTTTTATCATCGATAAATATTCACCTTTTCCTAAAAAGAAGCTTTCTTCAGTCAATACAGAAATTGCATCTATCTGATTTTTGTCATAGATTCTACCCACGAGTATAGGGTCAAAATCTTCTCTTATAATTCCCTTTGAAGGGGAAGCCTTCTTTACTTCCCCTATTATATTTAATTTTCCTATGTTCTCTATGGCTTTCTTGAAGTCTCTGATATCCATGTTTCTAATTTGCCTTTTCAGCTTTTCAAGAGGCACAATCTCCTTATCTATCTCTAATCTTTTTCTCTTTAAAGAGATAATTTCTTCTAATATCATTTCCTCAACTCCTGACTAAGTTTAATCAGTTGATTTAATTTCTCCAATGCAAGTCCTTTATCTATCATCTCCTTAGATTTGTCTATTCCTTCTCCCAGAGAATTCACTACATTTCCTACATACATAGCTGCACCTGCATTTAATAAAACCATGTCACGTTTAGGTCCCTTCTCACCCTTTAATATATTTAACAAAATCTTTGCGTTTTCTTCTGGGTCTCCTCCTTTAACTTCTTCAATTTTAGCGAAGGAGATACCATAATCGTTAGGATCTAAATAATACTCGTGAATTTTATTATCTTTCAGTTCAGATACCTTAGTCTTTGTAGTAATAGTAATCTCATCTAATCCATCCATGCCATAGACTATCATAGCCCTTTTCAAACCTAATTTCCTTAGAACGTTTGCCAAAATAGATGTAAGATTTTCATTAAACACACCGAGGACTTGCCCTTTAGGATTTGCAGGATTAGTTAAAGGCCCTAAAACATTGAATATAGTTCTTATCCCTAATTCCCTACGAGGATTTATAGCGTATTTCATAGTCTGATGAAAATTTGGAGCAAATATAAATCCTATTTGCAGTTCATCTATGCACTTTTTAACAGCTATGGGACAAAGATCTATATTGACTCCTAACCTTTCCAATACATCTGCACTTCCACATTTGCTGGAAACAGATCTATTTCCATGTTTTACAATGGTCACTGATGCAGCAGCTGCTATAAAGGCCGATGCTGTTGAAATATTAAATGTATTTCTTTTATCACCGCCAGTTCCACAGGTATCTACTGTGTAGCTACTATTTGTTTGAATTTTTGCAGCCTTTTCTCTCATAACCTTAGCAGCACCAATGATTTCTTCTATGGTCTCACCCTTCATACGGAGACCAGCAAGGATTCCTCCTATCTGGGAGGGAGTAGCTTTTCCCTCCATAATGGTATTCATCACATCAAACATCTCATCTTCTGTCAGATCCTCATAATTTATAACCTTATCTATTGCTAATTGCATGATTTACACCTCATTTCTAACACACTCCATAAGAGCCTTTGCTTTCCTTAAGGTTTCTTCATATTCACTTTCGGGATTTGAATCTGCAACAATTCCAGCACCTGCTTGTATATATGCCATATTATCCTTGAATACTACGGTCCTTATGGCGATACAAGTATCCATATTCCCATCAAATCCCAGATATCCTATAGCCCCTGCATATATTCCTCTTTTCTCATTTTCCAGTTTCTCTATAATTTCTAATGCTCTTAATTTTGCTGCTCCAGACACAGTTCCTGCTGGTGCACAAATCCTTATAACATCATAATGATTTAAACCCTTTTTCATTTTTCCTATTACATGGGATACTATATGCATTACATGAGAATATTTTTGTACCTCCATGAACTGCTTCACTTCAACGCTTCCATTCTCTGATATTTTTTCTAAATCTTCTTTAGATAAATCTACTAGCATCAAATGCTCACTTCGTTCCTTTTCATCTCTTAATAAACTATTTATATAAAATTTATCTTCCTCTAAATTTTTACCCCTCGGTCTTGTCCCCGCAATAGGACAGGTTTCTACCCTATCTTGATTTATTTTCACCAACATTTCAGGTGAAGACCCAACTATATGATAAAATCCAAAATCTATATAATACATATATGGAGAAGGATTTAATTTTCTTAGTTTTCTATAAATCCTAAAAGGATCAATTTTTGTATGAAAATCAAATCTTTGAGATAAAACCACTTGTGATACTTCTCCATTTCTTATATAATCCTTAGTTTCTAAAACCTTTTTCATAAAACTTTCCTTTGTTTCATTGCTGGTATAATTAACTTCTTCCATATATGACTTTGTTTCTTTCTCTATATAAAGTTTATTTTCCAGTATTTCTTCTTTTATTTTTTCTAGCTTCAATACTCCTTCTTCATATATTTTTTTTAAGGAGTCATCTGCTTCTAGATTTACAACTATCCTTATCCTTTGTGTTATATGATCATAGATAATAATATCTTTAGGTAATAAAAGATGTAAATCTGGAGTTTTTATGCTATCTTTATTTGTATTCTCTACTCCATAGGTATTCTTTATTAAATCATAACCTATAAAACCTACAGCTCCAGCTGTAAAGTCTTCTAGACTTTCTAATGAAGCCATCTTATATTCATCCATAATTTCTTGCACAATTTTAAGGGCGTCTCCCTCTTTATTTATTGTCTCATTCCCTTTAATTATTGTAATTTCATTGCCATAAGCCATAATCTCCATAAAAGGATTTCTTCCCATATAAGAATATCTGCCCCACTTAATTCCTCCTTCAACACTTTCTAATAGAAAGGTCTTTTTACATTTGCATAACTTACTAAATAAAGAAATAGGTGTTTCCATATCACCATCTATTTCCAATGAAATGGAAATTATTTTTCTTTCTTTACTTAGTCTTTTAAATTCTTCATAATCTGGATACATAGTATATCCCCCCTTTTTTTAGTACAAAAAAAGCACTTCGTCCCTAATATAAGGACGAAATGCTCAGCACTCCGTGTTGCCACCTTTTTTAGATAATCATATACCCTATATGATAAAACAAAAAAACATTTCAATCCTAATATCTAGGACGAAATGTTAAATTTCGTTATGCCACCTAATATAGATAGTTGACTATCTCACTCTAAAGGTACGGAAATAATAATATTTCGATACCCCGTCTTTATAACGTAAGACACTCGGCTAATGATACTCTCCTAAGATTTCACACCGCTTCTCATGGAACCATTCAGCAGACCATCCGTATCAGGTTTCCACCATCCCCGACTCTCTACACCTTCAAGTATTGCTTACTTTTTCCAATCAATGAATTTTTTAACTTTTCCAAAATTATAGTATTTAAAAATAATTTTGTCAACTATTATTTTTTTATATGTTATTATCTTTTAATTTTATAAAATCACATTTTCAAAAAATATATATTTGCACTTTAACTAAACAATTGAAAACTCCATCTTCCTCTGACCATGGCCTCTTGAAAAAACAAAAAAACTCCTATCATCAAAAAAATATCTCCAACGCTTATTATCCTGGCTGAAGGATAGGGTTTCGGTATTACAATAACATCTGCTAGATAAACAAGCTTAGTATCTTCCGTGACTAAAGAATGTTTTATATCAAAGGATTTCTCTGGCATATTTTCTGTATAATGCTCATATCCTGTAAATCCCTTAAAGGATACTGGCATTTTACCACCGTTAGAAAATATGACTATAAAGTTTAACATAATTCCTATAAGAATAAATTTCATGAATTTCTTCTTAATATTGAGAATAACTCCTGCTATCATGATTAAGTATGTAAACAAAAGAACATAAACAAAATATTTATCAAAAAACTCTGGTCCTAATATAAGATTTCTGCCCTTCAACCAAGATATACATCCCTGAATAAGTCCTGCTATAAGAAACAAATACCAGCCCTTTATACGTATATTTCCTATATTTCTTATTCTTCCTTTTCTGAATATGGCTACAATAAATCCAAGAACCATAGCTTCAATAAACAATGATATCACTCCCTTTCTCTTAAGATATCTGCAAACTTTTCTGCAAGATCTGGATGAAATTGTGTTCCAGCATTATTTATAATCTCCTGTAAAGCCTCTTCCTTAGTCAGAGCATCTCGATATGGTCTGTCTGAAGTCATTGCATCGTAAGAATCTGCTATGGATAATATATAGGCTTCCATAGGTATGTCATCTCCAGATAATCCATCAGGATATCCTTTACCATCATATCTTTCATGATGATATCTTACAATTCCAGAAATTTTCTTTAAAAAATCAACCTTGCTAATTATTTCTGCACCAACACTCGGATGCCTTCGAATATCTTCATATTCCTTTTGAGTCAATGCTGTAGCCTTATTTAATATATTATCATTGATACCTATTTTACCAATATCATGTAAAATAGCCGCATTTTTAATATTTTGAATCTTCTCGTATGACAATCCATATGCCTCTGCTAATTTAACAGCATAACTTTCCACCCTAGAGGCATGTCCAGATGTATAAGGGTCTTTTGCCTCCATAGCAGAGTTAAAAGCTTGTATAGTAGATAGATATAGATTTCTTGTCTCTATATATAATTTAAAGGAATATCTTGCTAGTAATAATGGTCCGAAAAATAATAAAACAGCCCAATAGCCATATCCTATAAAAGCCAAGGCTATAATTATACCTATAATACCTACAGCTAATGAACTTGCAAAGGTTCCTTTAATGTTAGAATACCAAACTTTTATAAATTGTTGTTTATTTAATAATGACATTAAACCAGATATTATTATAGTATTAAAAATTGTCCCTAAAATTACTATTAAAATTGTTTGCGATAGAAAAAATTCTCCTATCTTACCTCCAGTGCCTATATATATAATTCCCATGACAGATGTTACAATAATGCTCTGGGATACATTAAATACTGTAACATAATAAGGAGTATTGAATAAATGAGTACATCCATATTCCGGCACATTAGGGCATCTGAATAATAGTCCTAAAAAAGATGATGCAGTACCTAATAATGGTCCGCCTACTACGATAGATGCTAGATTTATAGCAGATCCTACAGAAACTCCTATTGAATTATTTGTTAGGGGTATTAGTAAAGACTCAACTATAATTGTAAGAATTGTCCAAAACAATAGCATTTTTATATCTGTAATTGTAAAACTTCGAATTAAGAAACCATAAGCTATGATCGATATCAAGAAAAGTATTCCTATGTATATATATGTTGTTTTATTTGGTTTCAAATCACTCATCTCCTAATATATCTCATTCCGGCTAATAAATTAAAATATTATCTAATCCAAGTATAATTTGCTCCAGCTGATAAAACTAAAGCTAAAATGCTAAGTAAAACCATTAATATTCTTTTCATCGAATATAGCCTCCTTTTTAGGATACTATGTTGATTCGCTATTACAACACGCCATATTCGCTTCGCTATTTTTGTTAATGAGAAATTTATTAGCCGGCATTGATACCTACCTTGATGTAAAACGATTTAGAGCATCTAAGGTAGCTTTTACAACTGCCTCCTTATAATCACTTTTTATTAAACAAGAACCGCAAAATTTTTGCTCCAAACCTTCGCTGATACAAGTAATAACAACTATCACTACTTCATCCGTGGAGATGTTGACAGTTTTTATATCTTCTAATATAAAGGTTTCCTCATAACCATAAGCATCTTCCACAGTCTTTAATGTAACATCTACTAACATTCTATCAATATTTGTACTAGTATTTATTCCTATCCTTGAATTCTCAAAAATATCCTTATGGTTGTCCAAGGATACTTTTACCATAGCCTTTTGCCCATTATTATCATGGGATATTGACATTATCTTAAGCCTGTTTTCAATTTTCTTAAGACTATCATCTTGTATTTCTGCTATACTTATTTTCTTATGATCTACTTGAATATTATATGTAGCTATTAGAATAGATTGGATATCCCTAACTAACTGTTTGGCAGATCTATTCCTATTTGAAACTATATGAATTTCTTCAAAATTATTATCCTCTGAAATAATTTTACAAGAAACTACGGAATCTAATTTCTCAATCGTTTGTTCTATTATTTCTATATTCAATATTATCCCCCCGGATGCATATTTTTTTGAAATTCATCATAATATTGGTAAATTCCCTAAATTATAATTTGATTCTACCATTAATATATCTTAGTTACAACATAAAACTACAATAATAAGTATAAATAAACCCCACTCTTATATAAACTTTATTAATATAATTGACCTTTTTATCCACTATAAAATAACAATTCTCATTTTTTATGAATAATTTTCCAGTTTTTGTATATGATATTCATATATAAAGAAACATTGTACAACCACCAGAATATTATGTGTATTATATCAAAAATTTGACAAACAATAAGTTTTTGATTACAATACAAGAATAGTTAAATTATAGGAGGTATATTATGGAAAATCATACAGTCAATAAGACTTGGAAGTTTATAGTCTTGGCTGCCCTCGCTATAGCAGTAACTGTATCTTTAGGGTTTTATATGTACCAGGGTAGTATTAATAATATTACCTTACAACTAGAAAATGAAGTTATAGAAATAGCTTCAACTGCTAGAACTTTGGAAGAATTACTTGAGAAAGAATCCATTCCATTCAATAAAGATGCTTATATTAATATGGACTTAGACACAGAACTTAAAGACAATATGAATATCATTATAAAAAATCCTAAGTCATATACTATTTCATTTGCTGGAGGAGAATACGAAGTAAAATCTTTTTACAGAACAGTAAGTGAAGTATTAGATGAACAAGGAATTGTATTAGGGGATAAGGACTTTACTTCTCCCAAGTTAGACGCTACAGTTTCAGATGGAGGAAATATCGAACTATTTAAAGTCGAGGAGGTGGTTGAAACCGTTGAGGATATTATTCCTTTTAATAAGATGGTAAATAAAAATAACAAAATGGATATTGGAACATCCAAAGTTGTTCAAAATGGTAAGGATGGGCTTAAAAAGTCTCATTTTAAAAAGGAATTTATCAATGGTAAACTACATTCAATAGAGTTGGTAAAGGAAGAGATAGTTACCGAACCTATTTCTGAAGTTGTAGAAAAAGGGACTAAGGATTTAATTGTTACATCTAGAGGTAATACTAGCTATAGAAAAGCTATAACTATGACAGCCACTGCCTATGACGCATCATTTGAAAGTACTGGTAAAAATCCAGGAGATAAATATTATGGTCTCACAGCCTTAGGTACAAAGGCTAGACCTGGCGTAGTTGCTGTTGACCCTAGGGTAATCCCATTAGGCACGAAACTCTATGTTCAGAGCCTTGATGGATCTAAAGATTATGGTTTCGCTATAGCAGAGGACACAGGAGGAGCAATCAAAGGAAATAAAATCGATTTGTTCTTTGAAACTTCTAGTGAAGTTAATAGATTTGGAAGAAGAAAAGTTAAAGTATATGTATTAAAATAAAAAAAGTTTCTTATAAAAGATTAGATTCCAGAAAGGAATCTAATCTTTTTAATCTTCTATCCATTTAGATTTCAGAACTTGCTCTACGAAGATCCTTGCCAGCTGAGGATCAAATTGTGTTCCAGCATTTCTTATAAACTCTTTTATTATTTCCTCATTTGATAAAGCTTTTCTATAAGATCTATCACTTGCCATTGCATCATATGAGTCAGCTATAGCTATAATTCTTGATACTAAGGGAATTTCTTCTCCTTTCAATCCTCTAGGATAGCCTCTACCATCATATCTTTCATGATGAGCCAATGTATACTCAGCTATTTGAGACATCTCATTTACTGTACTAAGTATTCTATATCCAATCTCAGGGTGTTTCTTCATATCTTCCCATTCTTCATCAGAAAGATATCCTGGCTTGTCTAGAATAGCTTCATTAATTGCAATCTTCCCTATATCATGAAGCAATCCAACATTTTCAAGTTCTTTTAATTTTTCTTCCTTCATACCTAGAATACTACCTAATTGTTGAGAAATCATTGCTACTCTTTTGGAATGTTCTTCTTCTCTTTTGTTTTTTTCGTATAATGCTGTCATTATAGTATCTATGGTCTTACTTCTCATACTAGGACCTTCAAATAATTTGTGAGTATACATATTATCTTCAGCCTTTTTTAATATCTCTGACATGTCAGTATCTACAGTGCATTTAGTTCCCAAGCCAAAAGATACAGATAATTCCATATTTGATAATTTGTCATTTGAGAACTTTTCATCTGCACTTAATGCCTTTAATCTTCCTATAATAGCTTCTGCTTCTCTTTCATTGGTCTGAGGTAGAATAATAACGAACTCATCCCCACTTATTCTTGCGATTATATCATCTTCTCTACAGCCTTTTTTCATTATATTTGCAATATCTTTCAATAATTCGTCTCCTGCCTTATGTCCAAAGGAGTCATTTATAAGCTTTAATCCATTTACATCTGCCATTACAATTGTAATAGGTAAATTTCTAGGAACGTCTAACCTCCTAAGTTCTTCTTCAAAAAATCTTCTATTATATAATCCTGTTAATTGATCTTTATAAGATAATCTTATTAATTTATCTTCCATTTTCTTCTTATCTGTTATATTTCTAGTTACTGATACTACTTCATCCTCATTAAGTTTTACTATTCTAATTTCATAATTTTCCATGCCTTTTGGAACCTCCAGACTATATTCAAAAGTTTCCATGACATCATTTTCTAATACATTTTTTATTTTTTTCATAGAAATCTCTGTTATTTCAGTTGAAAATAGGTCTTTAATCTTTTTCCCTATAAAATCTTCTTTTTCTATATATAGTTCCTGACTATCTGCTACTTCAACTTCAACAAATATTCCTTCTCTATTGATTACAAATAATATATCTGGTAAGACTTCTATAATCGCTTTATTTTTTTCCAATGCTTGCTTTAAATCTTTTTCAGATTTAACAAGCTTTTCATACTGATCTCTTATCTCTTCCTCCATAGCTGCTAGCTGCCCATAGGAAGCTTCTAACTCTTCATTTTGAGCTACTATTTCTTCAGTATCCTGCTCATGCTGCTGTAAGAATTCGTGGGTCTTATTTAATATAAAATTAATTGATTTTCTTAGATCAATAAATGGATCATTTTTCTCCATTGGTATTCTATATCCAATATTCCCTTCAATATTGATATTTATAATATCCTTATCTAATTTATATACAGGCATTAAAAAATTTACCTTTTGCAAATAAGTAAAAGAGATAAAAATAATCATAGATATGATTAGAGCAATCAAAAGCATTCTCCAGATATCATTATTATTGCCTCTAAATTCTTCCAAGGACATAAAATTTCCGATAATCCAGTCCGTCTTTTCTACAGGTTGATATGATAAATATCCTACAACATCGTCTAATTCTACTTCCATTTTTCCAGTCTTAGTTTCTTTAAGTTTTTCATGAATTCCGTGGCTTATTGAATTAATATTTATTAATTCAGAATCAAATTCGTATTTATATTTAGGATGGGCTAGTATATTTCCTGCATTATCAATTAGAAAAGAATAGCCTAGATCTTTGATTTTCGTATCTTCCACTATCTTTATAATCTCTTCCATACTGATATCAGAGGCTACAACGCCTAATAATTCTCCATTTTTATTATATATAGGTCTTGATATGGTGGTTATGAGTTTATTCTCAAGTGCATCTATATACACATCAGAAATCACAAGTTTATTTTCTTCAATTGCTTTTATGTACCATGGTCTTATTTTTATGTCGTAGTCTTTTGGCGGTTTCCAATTATCACTATTTATTAATTTATTATTTATATCACCGAGGTAAATAGATCTTATGGTGGTATTATTTTCTACAAGTCTTTTAAAATATTCTACTACTTCCTTATCTGACCATTCTCCTGTAGCTATAAACTCCGAAGCTGCAACGGTATATTGGCTATGATATTTTAAATTACTATTTATTTGATAACCTAGATGTTCTATAGATTTTTCCATATTTAGCTCTTTATCCTTAGTTATAACATTATTCAGATATCCATATTGAATTACCAATCCTATAGCAACAATGAAGGTCAGCAATATACCAAACAAATAAAATTTCCTTTGTATAATTTTCATATCCCCCACCTCGACAGTTTATTATAGACATATGTTTATTTTGACATAATATATCTATACCCATAATTTCCCATTACTCTTCTTAATAGACAGTTTTTTCTAAATATTAAAAAATATTGTTTGTAAGACAAACAATATTTTTATAACGAAGAGGAAAATCCTACTTCAATATTCTTATATAAGGAAATTGATCTTTATGAGTTTTAAGCAGATTTGCGAAATCTTTGATTTCGTCCGAGTTGCTTATGCAGTGGCAAAAAAGCTTCATTAATGTCTTTATACTTTAATAGAAGCTTTTTTTATAATACTATATTTTAAATTTATCAGTAATCCCTATATTTCTTTATATCTATATCCAAATATGGTTTCTTCTCTTTTTAGATGCCCCTTTTCCACCATTTGCTTTAATCTGCCTTCTAATGATTCTATAGTCATTGTAATGCCCGCTTCTTTTTCTATTTCTCCAATGATATGAATTAGTTCAGTATCATTTATAGGAAATTTTCCAGATATAATTTTCATAAATTTATCATCATCTTCTTTTTCTTTGCCTTTTAATTCATCAAATGGATTCTCTGTATGAGGGCTAGAACTTATAGCAGCTCTTATTCTTGCGAATATAGTTCTCCCCATAGAAGCAGATGAAATAAATACATCACCTGTCCTTAGGTATGGTAATCTCCTAGTTTCTTCCATTGTAAGGTCAGTTTCTTCCTTTATAGTTTGTATATCTGATGCTCTAACAGTTCTAAATATAAATTTGGTATTTAACTGTGCTGTAATGGTTTCATCTAATAATGTAGGCCTCTGAGTTGCTAAAATTAGAAATGCACCGTATTTTCTACCTTCTTGAGATATTTCCTTTAATATGGATTTAGATGGAGAATCATAACCCTTTGGCGCAAAGTTATGAGCTTCATCTGTAACTACTATAAATGGTGGAAAATACTCAGCATGAGTCTTCTTATACAAAGCATCTTTGTAGTCTCTTCTCTTGTGATAAAGATTGTTTAATAGATAGGTGCTAAATACCTGAAGTATCCTAGTATTTCCCTGAATAACCATTAGTTTTCCTCTTTGAAGACCTTCTTCTATTTCTCGTATATCCTTTGAGAATACGCCTTCATTATCTAACCTCTTTAATCTCCACATTATTCCCTTTACGGAATTATATGGACAATTTTTATCGTATTTAAGATATGTTTCCTTTCTTCTTTCCCATGCCTTTCTCTCTTCTTCTGAATCTGCATAATTAATTCTATTATCTATCCTGTCAATGGAACCTTCCTCTTGAGCCTCTGTTAGCATTTGTAACCTAGTGTAAAAACTATGATAAGAATCTCTCTTTTTAAATAATACATCTACTACATTATTCATAGCATCTGTAAGGTTTGAAGCAGCATCTAATAAATTCTTTAAATCTGAGGCTACTAAATCTTCAAATTTTACTCCTACATGATAGCCCACTTGTAGACATTTGAACTTATCTTCAAAACTTATTGTATTTCCTTCTAAATAAGGAGCTACATGGCTAAAATCCATTTCAAAATGAGGATCTAATACTATAGTAGGAATATTTTGTTTCATCAATTCTTCTAATAATACCCTAAGACCAAAGGATTTACCTGAACCTGAACCTCCGAACACACCGATATGAGGATAATGATGCATAGATTTTATATCTAATATATATGGAATTTCTCTTTGAGGACATAGCCCTTTTTCTTCAAAGGTATATAGAAGATTTTTATATTCCTCATCCATACCCAAAGCCATATCATCTGTATTTCTAATAACTCCTAAAACTAATCCATCTTCTTTTTTAGTCCTTATCATTAAATCCTTTACTTCATAAAATTCCGGCAATCTAATATCTGATCCAGTTTGTACTGGATATAAAGCTTCATTTAAAAGTCTTACTTTGGCTATATAAATGGTTTCTTCATCAATATTATAACCTAATGTTCTTAGGGACTCTAATACAGAAGAGTCTACAAAATCTCCTGCTATATTTAGAGGTATATATCTGTTGAAAGTCTTTGCCTCTACAACTTCTCCCATTAAATCTCCTTGATATGGATCTTCTATTATTAAAAACTCATTTATTCTAAAATTTCTGGTTTTGGAACCTATAAATACTTCCTGTTGAGTTGTAATACCTACTACTTTCATCTGTTTCTCACCTCTTATAATTAATTGACACTTCTTATCTAAAAATGTACTTACTGTTTTCGAGTCTTATTCAATTCACAATTCACAGTTCACAGTTCACAATTGTTAGGGCCCAGCCTTGGGGTCTTTTGGTTTTAATTGTGCATTGTGCATTGTGCATTGTGAACTGTGCATTGTTTTTAGTTTCTCTTCGCTCTTTCTGATATAAAAAACCTTTCATACAAATCTCTGTCCATATACCTTTCCATAAGTCCCTTTATCATAGCATCAGATATTTTGACCTCTTTATCTACTATATCCAGCCATAGAGGCACACCTCTGCTATTTTCTGGAGTTAAAGTGAAAACTAGCCTTCCCATCTCCTCTAAATAGTCTTTCTGACTATCTATAATATCCATTCCTATAACCGTAGGGGCTAATGAGGACCTCATAAATACAGAAGAATATCCAGCTTCCTTCTTCTTGTTAGCTTGATCATCTATAATTATCATCTCACCATACTCTAATTGCCCAAATAATAACTCCCTATCATAGGCATTTATGTTCATTTTAGGATATACCTCTCCTAGCTTATCTCCTATAATGGAAGTTTTTATGTCTTTGATAACCCCTACTAAAAGGATACTTTGTCTTTCACATTCTTCCCTTAATTCTACCCACAAATCATAGGAATCTATATTATATCTAATAAGTGAACCATCCATAAGAATTGCATAGGGCTTAAATCTCTTAGCAGCTTCAAGAGCAACTTCTACCTCTATACTAGCTAACAGCTTATTCCTCTTATCTGCTATTATTTTTTCATCTTCTTCCAATATATTTTCTTCTCTTTCAGAAAATAATGGAGTATATATATCTGATTTAAATATAGGCTTGTCTTTAATTATAGTTGATTTGGCTAAACCTTGAAAGACATCTACAAAATGAGGGTAAGCTCCGCCCATCCTATTTGTAGAACCATCTACTCCAACAATACCACCTTTGGCCTCATATAGAGCTAAATGATTGTTTTCCAATTTTTTCATTGATTTAATAGAACCTACATATTCCCTTATAAACTCTCTTAATATATTCTTATCTAAAGACAATACTTCCTTATATTTGTCTTGTATTAAATTGTTTAAATTAGATATCTTTTCTTTTAATTCATTATGTATAGTATAAATGGCAATCACCCCTTTGTTTAGTGAATAGTGAATAACTAATAGTGAATAGTTAAAAAGACCCTAATCTTTACTTAAAACTATTCACCCTTCACTTTTAACTATTAACTGGTTTTATAACTTTTCACTGATTCTAATGCTTTCTTTATATACAAGGTTCTTCGGTACATTGTATTCTTCTGATACTTTTTTTACTGCTTCCTTTTTAGTCAAGCCTTCATCTATATATTTTTCTAGTAATAAGCCTATATCTATTTCTTGTACCTCTTTTTCTTCATGATTTCCATCAACTATTATAACGAATTCACCTTTTACTCCAGAATCTTTAAATTTCTCTAATGCTTGTGGCGCTGTACCACGAAAGGTTTCTTCATATTTTTTTGTCAATTCTCTAGAAATAGAAATTTGTCTATCTCCTAATATATCTTCCATATCCTCTAGTAAGTTCATTAATCTATGAGGTGCTTCATAAATAATCGTTGTTTTCGTATATTCTTTAATCTTAGCAAGTTCCTTTTTTCTTTCTCCCTTTTTAGAAGATAAAAAACCTTCAAAAATAAACTTCTCCGTTGATAATCCTGAAATAACTAGAGCAGTAATAGAGGCTGTAGCTCCTGGTAATGCAATTACTTCTATTCCTTCATCGATTGCTTGTCTTATAAGTTCTTGCCCGGGATCAGATATACCTGGCATTCCAGCATCCGATACTAATGCAATGTTTTGGCCAGAACTTAATTTTTCTATTAACTCAGTTCCTTTTTCCTTTATATTATGCTCATGATATGATGTTAAAGGCTTTTTAATATCATAATGATTCAACAGCTTAATAGTATGTCTAGTGTCCTCAGCGGCAACCAAATCTACTTCTCCTAATATCCTTATGGTCCTAAGGGTAATATCCTCAAGATTTCCAATGGGAGTAGGACATATATATAGAACTCCTCTTTCCATCTTATTTCTCCTTCCAATAAGTATGATTTTAGTGCATCTCCAATCCTTGATAAGCTACCTATAAAGGTCACCATAAATTATACTTATTTCATCTGTATAAGATCCATCTTCATTATACACTATCAATGGATCATAAAATTTCAAATCAGGTTTACCTGTCTTTACTGCTTCAATTAATACTAAATTAGGTTTTTTAGTTAATTTTGGCTGAACAAATCTTATGTATTTTGGCTCCAATTTATATTTTCTAAGGCTATAAATTATATCTACCAATCTATCTGGCCTATGAACCATATAAAATTTTCCTAATGGCTTTAATAGATATTCGCTAACTTTAATTATATCCTCAAGAGTACAAGCTATTTCGTGGCGGGATATGGCAAAATTCTCCTCAGGATTTACTAATGCTCCTCCTGCTTTCATATATGGGGGATTTGTTGTAATAGTATCTATTGAATTCCTGCCAAATTTTGCTGGTAGCTCCTTTAAATCCATATTTAGGATATTAATCTTTTCTTCTAAATTATTTAATTCTATGGATCTTTTTGCCATATCTGCTACTTCTTCTTGAATTTCTACACCATAGATTATATCCACTTTGTCCTTTGCATATAGCCTCAAAGGTATAATTCCCGTACCAGTTCCTAAATCTACTACTTTTCCCTTAGATTTTGCAAAGTGGGATAGGAATATAGCATCAGTACCGTAAGAAAATTTATTTTTATTTTGTATTATTTTAAAATCAGACCCCGGAATTATATCTATTCTCTCATCATCTCTTAACATAGAATTCTCCTTTAATTTCCTCTAATGGAACATAAAGTTATATAAACATATAATTTTATATCTCTTTTAATAAAAAAGACCCTTAAGGGTCTTTTTTCTAAGTACTATTCTGGCTTAGGTGCGTCTACTGGACAAACGTTAGCACATGCACCACAGTCAATACATTTTTCAGGGTCTATAACATAGATATCTCCTGCAGATATAGCGTCAACTGGACATTCCGCTTGGCAAGCGCCACATGCAATACAATCATCATGAATCTTATATGCCAATTGTTTCACCCCCTTGTTATGCTTGTATGTTAATACGATTTAATTTTAACAGATTTCGCTCAATATTAAAAGAGATTTTAAATTTATTTAACTTTTACCTAATCTTCTAAACTTTTAATATCTATTTCCTCCACGTCTATAACTTCCTGTACTAGCTCCATTACCTTCTCATATGCTGAATCTACTTCTCCCGTATCTTCTATCTCCTTAACTTGGAAGTATAATAAGTCATCTGTATTATCTTTTAATCTTACCTTTACTTTTACCTTTTCAAGCAGAGTAAATGTCTCAACAACAGTTCCTCTTCCCTCTGGGGTAATAACTATAGCTCCTACTTGTGGCATTTTAGCCAATAATTCCTCGTATACATCATGTTCATATTTTAGACAACACATGAGTCTTCCACAAAGTCCAGATATTTTAGTTGGATTTAAAGATAAAGATTGCTCCTTAGCCATTTTTATAGATACTGGCTCAAATTCACCTAAGAATTGCCCACAGCATACTACCTTTCCACAAGGTCCTATGCCACCTACCATCTTAGCTTCATCTCTTACTCCTATTTGTCTAAGCTCAATTCTGGTTTTAAATATAGCAGCTAAATCCTTTACTAACTCTCTAAAATCCACCCGGCCATCAGCAGTAAAATAAAATATTACTTTATTATTGTCAAAGGTATATTCCACATCGACTAATTTCATAGATAATCCATGTTCTTCTACCTTTTGTTGACATATGGATATTGCTTCATTGGCTTTTCTTTTATTTTCTCTATGAATATCAAAGTCTTCATCTAAAGCTACCCTAATAACTTTTTTTAGGGGAGCTACTATTTCACTCTCTGTAACTTCCTTTGGTCCCACTACTACATGGCCAAATTCTATTCCTCTAGCTGTTTCAACTACGACAAAATCATTAAATTTTACATCTATATCATCAGGGTCGAAATAATAAATTTTTCCTGCTTTCTTAAATCTCACTCCCACTACTGTTACCATTATAATTAATTCCTCCTATATACTGAGAAGCATAGTTTCTATGGATAAACTAAAGTTCACATTCCTTTTAATATTTATCTTAGTATCTTCTACTTTATATATTATATCATTAATTCTATTTAAATCTATAAAGGATTCCTTGGATAATATCTCAATCTTATCTTTATTTATTAAAAGGCCAGTGTTTCCTATTTCTTTATAAATAAGCAAATCCCTAAACCAATAAAGAATAATATCTAATATTTCCTCAATATTTTCCTTATTTTCATTAAAAAAGTCCATAGAAGTAAGAGCTTTTGTTTTATCACCCTTTAACAGACCATCTATTATCTTTATGATTTCCTCTCTTTTATCAAAAAAGCTATTTGATTCAGCTAATTCTATAGATTTCTCCACAGACCCCTTTGTAATACCTGCAATAAATTTAGCCCTATTCTCATCAATTCCATAGTCTCTCATTAACAAATCTATTATCTTAGAAATATCCAGTGGATAAAATTTGACTATTTGACATCTAGATAATATTGTTGGAAGTAATTTACTACTACTGGAAGTAACTAAAATTATATTAATATATTCTGGGGGTTCTTCTAATGTTTTAAGTAAAGCATTTTGACTCTCTAGTCTCATCATATCACAATCATCAATAATGAATACTTTTCTTTTACTCTCAAATGGGGACGTTGCCATGGAATTAATTAGTTTCTCTATTTCAAATTTTTTTATTATTCCCTTTTCAGGAGACAAAATTTTAAAATCCGGATGATTTTCACTATCAAATTTAATACAAGAACTACATTTATTACATGGTTCAGCCTGTCCTTCTCTACAAAGAAGTGTTTTAGAAAAGGCTAGGGCCAAATTTCTTTTCCCTAAGCCTTTTTCCCCTTCAAATAAATAGCAATGGCTAATACTTTTATTCCTTATG
Organism: uncultured Tissierella sp.; assembly: GCF_902479755.1. Lineage (NCBI taxonomy): Bacteria > Bacillati > Bacillota > Tissierellia > Tissierellales > Tissierellaceae > Tissierella > uncultured Tissierella sp. The sequence goes on from NZ_CABSQO010000003.1 coordinate 130,941, forward strand.
GAGTTTTTTAAAGCCTCTATTTGCTTTTCATGTCCTAGAATCTTATTAAAATCCATTTATATCCCTCAACTCTATATCTTCATATATTTATCTATATCCATTACAAATAGATTAGCGCCTCCAACAGTTATTTCATCATTTCCTGATTTTACTTTTTTGCTAACACATTCTTTTCTTATTAATTCTACTACCTCATCTACTTTATTATCTTCCACACCTATGAAAAGTGTAGTATTTCCAGATTTGAGAAAACCACCTGTTGAGGAAAGCTTTGTGGTTCTTATTTTATTTTCCATTAAAGCTTTTATAACCTTTGTAATATATTCATCTTGAATTATAGCGATAATAAGTTTCAAAGAACTCACTCCTTATATTTTAATATGTTTTTCTACATCAAGTATAAATAATGTTGCGCCCCCAACTTTTACTTCCAATGGGAATGGTATATAGGTATCTCCCGGCATAGTCACTGTAAGAAGAGATGTGGTAAGCTCTCTCGTTTTACAATTTTCCTCTATTACCTTTATTACAGAAGGTACCTCCTCCTCCTCTACTCCAATTAAAAGCGTAGTATTTCCGGATTTTAAAAATCCTCCTGTTGATGATAATTTTGTGACTCTAAATTCCTTTTCTGTTAAATCATCAATTAAAGCTCCAGCATCTTGATCCTGAACTATACATATTATAAGTTTCATACAATCACTCCCTCTTCTTAGTTAGTAAGTCTTCCACTTCTTTAATACTTTGCTCAAGAACTTCTTCTATTGATTTTGTAGCATCTATAACTTTTATATTCTTTGGGTACAATTTTAAAAGCTCCATGTAACCTTCATAAACGGTCTTGTGAAAATCATTGCCTTCCTGTTCCAGCCTATCTCCACCTTGATTCCCAGTTTTTCTCTCTAAAGTAACTTCTGGATCAACATGAAAGAAAAGGATTAAATCTGGATACACTCCTCTAATTGCAAAATCATTTATAGCTTTAACCTTTTCTATGCCTAACCCTCTTCCTACTCCTTGATAGGCTAAACTGGATAAAACAAATCTCTCACATAAAACCAATTTTCCTTCTTTTAAAGAAGGCAATATTTTCTCGTGGACATGCTGTCCTCTTGCTGCTGCATAAAGCAGTGCTTCTGTTTCATCACTTATACCAGTGTTTTTTTCATCTAAGACAATATGGCGGATTTCTTCGCCTATTAAAGTCCCTCCGGGTTCTCTAGTCATTACAAATTCTATGCCTTTATCTTTTAAATAATTCCCTATTAGTTTTATTATCGTTGATTTCCCTGAACCATCCGGTCCCTCTAAAGCTATAAAAAGTCCTCTCACCAAATATCTTCCTTTCTTATTCCACTACAACTAGTCTATCTTTATTATAGCCCATTAATCCTACTATTTCTATACCGTTTTCCATTAAGAAAGTAATTTGCTCATACAGTTCTTGAGTTATTTCTTCCCCAGGTACTACTAACGGTACTCCTGGTGGATACGGAATAATAGCAGTGGCAGATATTTTACCTATACTATATTTTAGCTCTCTTTGTTTTTTGTTGCCGTGATAAGCCTCATATATAGGCATTATAACTTCTGGTGTTGGTAATTTGATACTAACTGGTGTTATATCATCATATGGGGCTGTCTTTGCCAGATCTTCCACAGCAGCTATTAATCTTTCATAATCCTCTTCTTCATTCATAAAAGATGTAAGAGCTAAAGCATAGTAATAATCTGTCATTTCTAATCTTATATTGTATTTTGCATATAATTGCTTCTTTACTTGAGAACCTTTCATCCCATCTATTCTAAACAATATCTTTGTATTATCCTTTGCAAATATGGTTTTGTCATTTTCATCTCCAGTAAATACGAATACCCTATCTATAGCATTAAGTCTTTTTATAGTTTCTTCACATTTATCTATATTCCATTCTAATTTTTTCCTTGCCTCCATTGAGTCCATATAAGCTGTTGCTATTTCATTTGATGCAGTGAATAAATATGAAGGTGAAGTGGTTGTATACAGTTGAAATCTATCCCTAAGCTTATTTAAATCCACTCTATCAGTACCTACGTGAATCATTGATGTCTGAGTAAAGCTGGCCATAGTTTTATGTGTGCTATGAATTACTATATCTGCACCACATTCTAAGGCTGGCTTAGGAAGTCTCTCTGAGAAGGTCATATGAGGTCCATGTGCCTCGTCCACCATTAATATTCTATTATGCTTATGAACTATCTTTGCTATTGTTTCTAAATCAGAACATACCCCATAATAATTTGGATATGTTATGACTACTGCTTTGATCTCATCATCTTCAGTTAAAATATCATCTATATCCTTTGGATCTAAACCCGTCATTACATGGTATTCCTCATTATAGTTTGGATACATGTAGATTGGATTTAGTCTGTTGAGTATCATTGCATTATATACTGCCTTATGACAGTTTCTTTGAACTAGTATTTTATCTCCTGGCTTCGTTATTGTAGCTAATGCTATATATATACTTCCAGTTGAACCATTTACTGCATATTGGGTATATTTTGCACCGAAGACCTTAGCTGCTAGTTCTTGGCTCTCTTGGATGATGCCCCTTGGGTCTAGCAAATTGTCCATGCCTTCTGTTTCTGTTGTGTCTATAAAAGGTATATAGTCACCCCAATTAATTAGTGTATTTTTGCCTTTATGTCCAGGCATATGAAAAAAAACACTATCCTCTTCCATCAATCTTTTTAGCGCATCAAATACGGGAGTTTTCATTCCCAACCATCATCCTCCTAATCAAAATAAATTTTCTTACTTATTATATATCACTTTTACAAATATATAAACCATAAATTTAAAAAACCCTGTATTAATTTACAGGGTTTAGTTGGTGCTTTTCAGATATGTAATATCCTAATAAGATTCTAATGAGATTTTTATACAAATCATATGTTTCATCAAATACAGATGTCCTTGTAATTTCATCTATACATTCTTTGCAAATGCTTTGCCCAAGTAAATTTGTTATTACTCTATCGTTACCACATATTTTGCAATACATATATCTCACCCCTTACCTTTATTTCCCATTACGATTATTGCCCTAATACTATATTTTATTCTTAATAATTTATTTCGTGCTTGGCAAGGGGTAAGTATTAATATTTAAAATTTAATGTGTACTGGCATTTTTTGCATTTTCCATTTTCTACTCCGACTATCTCCCCATTTAAATGTCTATCTACTAATTTGTTGTAACATTTGGGGCAATAGCTATTATTATCGACACCCCAAACATTACCTATATATACATAATCTAAAAATTTCTTAGCTATATTTTTAGCTTGAATCAAGGTTTCAATATTAGTTGATGGAAGTTTCATTTTATATGCTGGGAAATATCTACTTAGATGAAGAGGTATAGAAGGATCTACCTCTGCAATTCTTTGGGCTAATCTCCTTATTTCATCAAAAGAAGCATTTTCTCCATCAATTAACATGGTAGTCACTTCAACATGAATGTCTTTAGAAGCTATCTCAATTGTCCTTATAACAGGATCTATACTTCCTTTACATATAGATTTATAAAAAGAATCTTCTATAGACTTTAAGTCTATGTTCATGGCATCCACATAAGGTAGAAGCTCCCTTAAAGGTTCTTCATTTATATATCCATTTGTGACCATTACATTTTTGAGGCTTTCTTCTTTTATTTTCTTAGATATGTCTAAAACGTATTCAAACCAGATACTGGGTTCATTATAAGTATAGGCTATGCCAATGGAATCCTTTGCCCTAGACAGTGTAATTATCTCATCCTCAGATATGTCCATCATCAAAGATTCCTCGTACACTATCTCCCAATTTTGACAAAAATCACATCCTAAATTACATCCGAAACTGCCAACTGAAAATATACTAGTTCCAGAGTAAAAATGATATAAAGGCTTTTTCTCTATGGGATCATAAGAATAAGAAGTTACCTTTCCATAATTTAAGGTATAGAGGGTTCCATCTATATTCTTTCTTACTTTACATCTACCTGCATTTCCGTCCCTAATCTTGCAATAATGAGGACAGAGAACGCAATATACATCTTTGTTATCACCTTTTTTATAATACATAGCTTCTTTCATGATCTTCACCACCTTTTCTTGAATGCACAATTCACAGTTCACAATTGTTGGTGTCTAGCTATGAAGTATTTTTTTCCGACCTACGGTCACTGTTTTTATTGTGCATTGTGCATTGTGAACTGTGAATTTGTTTCAATTGTATCTCACCACTTCAAACCTCTCCATGGTATAATTCTCATCTGGCATAATATTAGCTTTTCTTAAAGCTATATCTAGCTGTTCGTCTACAGTATCTACACCTTCTAAATTAGGAAGTAAAAGACCTTTTTTATATCCATGAGAAACTATTACTCCATATTTCTTTACATCTAGTTCCTCCTTAGTTTTAATAGCCTCTGGCTCCGACAATACATCTACAGAATATATTATATCTTCTAATTCATATTCTGTTACCCTGTCAAACCTCTGATCCTTCATCCCTGCTGATACTGCATTTTTTATTATCTCCAATGCTATATTTTGTTCTGTTGGCTCAATAGTACCTATACAGCCTCTTAGCATATCATCTTTTTTTAGAGATACAAACACTGCTTTTTGCATGTTTAAAAACTCTTCAGGCAGTCCATCTGGGACATCTATATATTGCCTATACTTTACATAATGTTCTAAACTTTTTCTAGCTAATTTAACATATAGACTTTCTTTTTCCCTAGCCTCGTTGATTTTAGTCCTTTTCTTTTCTTCTATTATATCTAGGAGATTTTTTCCTTCCAAGGGATTGCCAAAAATCTCTCCTAATATATCAGCTTTTGCTGTGCAATAGCCTACACCAAAAGGACCTTCATAGGACATAATCTCTGACTTTAATTTATATCCATCTACAATTCCTGTGGCTATCATCAATGACCTTAATCCACATTCTCCTGCTGCTTCAGCTAATTCTAAGTCAAATGTAACAATATCCTCTAATCTGTTTTCTTTTAATATATCTATAATTTTCTCATCAAATATTTTTCCCTTTGGAGAATAAGTATAGGGACCATCATTTGAAAGTCTATGAGATAAATCTCCAGATGCGATTACTACAACTTCTTCATCTGAATCTATTATTGCAGATTGTATTGCCCTTCCAAATTTATATAATTCTTTTGGAGATAAAATTCCGTAGGTAATGTGGATAAGTTTATAATTCTCATATTCTTTATCCACAAAATATAAAGGTACTAAGGCCCCATGATCTAGTTCCCTTTCCACCTTATACCTTTTAGCAAAGCTTTCGTCTACTCCTGCTACCATTATCTCTGCTTCTAAGCTGTTGTTGATTATTTTCTTTACTAATGATAGATTATTTTCAAATTTAAACTTTAATTCACTATGACCAAAATTTCCAAAATTTCCGGATAAATCCTTTTCTATCGATATTGATATTGCATCACTAAATAATGGTCCGTGAGGTGTAATAATTATTATAGTAGATGGAGATTTTTCTTTTATATCTATACTTAAGGCTTTAACACCTTCCATTGTTTTTTGTATCTTCTTCTCTTCTCCCTTTCCTATTTCTGGAATAATAATAGGTGGATGTGGAAATAAATAAGCCCCTAAAATTTTACCCATTAGATCAATCCTTTCATTCAATTCACTTCTCCAATTCACAATTCACAATGCACAATGCACAATTATAAAAGCGACCGCAGGTCGTCAATAAAGACCCAATAGCTAGACCCCAGTAATTGTGAATTGTGAACTGTGAATCGATAATTATATTTATATCTTACCCAAAAAATAGAAAAACCTATATAGAAAACTCTATATAAGTTTCTTTATTTTTTATAGCCATAGGAAAGTTCTAACTTTATTTAATCAGAGCTTAACTTACATAGGTTTCAAAAAAGGCTTCCTTAATGTATTAGTACTTAATAGAAGCCTTTTTTTATTTTATTAGATATATTTATTAATTGCTTCTATACCTTTTTGTGTTACATAAATTTTTCTCTTAAATAAACCTTTTTCTAAGATATATCCTTGCCTTGTTAAATGACTGGTTACACTTGATACTTTTAATGATTTCCATTGTTGATCTTTCACATATTTATTTACATTTTCAGGAGTTTCCTTTGCAACCTTTAACAACCCAACATAAGCTGAATTTAATCCGACCTCATTCATTTCTGCTTCTTTTCCCATTAATGGAGATAATACTTGATTTGCTTTTTCTGTTACATAGAACTCATAGAACTTGCTGCCTGTCAGACCAGCTCTCTCAATATAACCTCCACGGTCCAGTTTTTCAATTGAGATATTTGATGTCTTAGAATCTACACCTAATGCATCTGTTATATCTGCCATATATATATGTCCGTTTTTTATTAGTTCTAATACTTGTATATCAATTTTATCTAATGTAACTTTTTCTCTTTTACCTTCTTTTACTTTAACTTTCCAATCTGGTTGAGCATAGTATTTAGAAGATTTAGATCCATTAGCTAAAAGACCTACTATAACTGTTACTGCAAATCCAACAATTGCCAAATGAGTCCATTTTCCAACGGTAAATATTCCTAGTAATTCAGTCAATGTTAAAACTGCCATTGATATCATTCCTGCTAAAACCCCCCATAATGCTCCATCTGAGTTAAATTTAGGCCAAATAGCTCCAAAACAAAGCAATACTGCAGGTGGTACTAGCCAAGCATTGGCAAAGGCGAATAAATAAGTTGGGCCTCCTGGGAAGTAACATAATGCCCATGTTAATATTCCTACCAATAACATTATTATCTTACTTGCTTTTAATGTTGTTTTAGCATCTGCTTTAGGATTAATCATTCTTTGATAAATATCTCTAGTAGCTGTTGATGATGCTCCTATTGCAGCTGTAGATGCTGTAGAGATAGATGCAGCTACAGAACCTATGATAAAGAAAGATGATACAATTGGTGGGAATAAGCTAGCAAATACTCCATATGCTGCGGTAGGCAGATTTGTTCCACCACCAAGTGTAAATGATTCTGGAGTTACCGCTCCAGCATATGCACCTATGAATGCAAGAGGAATCATAAATACTACTATTAATAATACTCCAGCTATGGCAAATGATTTCTTTGCTACCTTTTCACTTCTACAGGAAGCAATTTTCATCCAATAATAGTTGTTTCCCCAAACTAAGGCAGCTCCGAAAAGTAAAACAAAGGTTAGTGCACTTGGATATTTAAATGAAGTAATTCCCATACTTCCACCTGTAATTCCTTCTGTGAATACACTTGCTCCTCCCCAGTTTGATTGTAGAAAATCAATTCCTCCATATTTTTGAATAGTCATTGTTAAAAATAAAGGAATTGCTATAATACCAACAGATACTTGGAAAAAGTCTGTTATTGTAGCCGCCCACAATCCACTAATATAGGTAAATATTAAAATTATAGCAAAAACTATTGCAAGGACAACTCCTTGTGGCCAACCTACGAATCCAGAAACTATTCCAACCACAGACATTATATTATTAGCTAATATACCGCATAACCCTATAATAGTACCTGCAGCAACTACATTTCTTACTTTGCCGCTATATCTCATTTCTAGGTATTCTGGAAGTGTTTGAGCTCCATTTATTCTAATAAATTTTGAGAATACTAGTCCATAAAATATAAGACCTAATGCAGAATATATAATTCCCCATATAAGTGATCCTTTGATTCCATATAGAATAGAATATCCTGGAGCTAAGGATACTGTTGTACCAGCAAAGCCTATAGCTGCTACCCCCATAATATTTATTAATAAACTTACTTCTCTTCCTGCTAGTATATAGTCAGAAGTGTCAGATACCCACTTCTTGCTATATACTCCAGCTCCAACCATTATTGCTGCAAATACAATAAAGAAAATACTGAAGATAATTTGCACATTCATTTTTTCTACCACCTTTATGTTTTATTTGTAGTTCATATCATTAATGTTTAATTATCAGTTTTTATTCTTCTATTATTCCAACAGCTCTAATCCATCCTGCACTTGCATCCTTGATTTTAATTGGAAGACAAATTATTTCAGAGCCAGTTATTGGAAGTTGATCAAGGTTAGTAAGTTTCTCTATATGAAGATAAGCTTCTTCCATGCCAGCTCTATGTCCTTCCCAGATAATAGAACTATCTCCTGTACGGTTAAACTCTTCTCCAGTTAATGGCAGTGGTATATCCCAGCTCCATCCGTCAGTTCCCATAACTCTTACTCCCTGCTCTATTAACCACAAAGTCGCTTCTTTTCCCATTCCACATCCAGCAGTTAAAAATCTTTCTGTTCCCCAGTATTTAGGTGCACCAGTCATTATTAAGACAATATCACCTTTTTTTAATTTATAATCAATCTTCTCAAAATACTCAATAAAATCTTTACTTGTAACTTTATATCCATCTGCCTTATCTCTAAAATCTACTATTACTCCATGACCGAAAAACCAATCTAAAGGCACTTCATCAATAGTCCATGCTCTTTCTCCTCTATTCATAGTTGGATAAAAATGATATGGAGCATCAATATGAGTTCCTGTATGAGTTGATAATGTTACATACTCTATCGCCCATCCATTCCCTCCTGGTAAATCATCTACAGTTGCATTCCCGAAGAATCTTGCCATTTCTTCTGCTGTGTCTTTATGGTTATTATATACTATCTGTGGAATCTGTTTTGGTGGGTCACTAGGTAAATTATTTTCAACTGAAATACTTAAATCAATAATCTTTCTCATCTTTTATTCTCCTTTTGCAGTTTTACTTTTTTAGTCCTAAAATTTCTCTAGCTTCATCTGGTGTAGCTACTTCATTACCACTTTGTATTATTATGTTAGCTGCTCTTTCAACAAATTGTTTATTTGATTCTGCTAGTTGTCCCTTAGCAAACATTACATTATCCTCCATGCCTACCCTTATATGACCACCCATGGCTATGGTAGCTAACATAATTGGTATATGCCCTCTACCAATGCCCAAAGCAGACCAAGTAGAGCCTTGAGGTATCAAGTTTTTCAAATAAACTAAATTTTCTACAGTTGCAGTTGTTCCTCCCGCTGCTCCTAAAACAAACTGATAATGTAAAGGTGCCTTTAATATACCTTTTTTCACGTAATATTCTGCATTGTAAATCATACCTGCATCGAAAATTTCAATTTCTGGCTTAACTCCATATTCTTGCATTGTTTTGCCTAGTTCCTCCAAGAAGGAAGGTGTATTTAGAAACACAGTACTATGTTGCCAGTTCATAGAACCACAATCGTATGATGCCATTTCAGGTCTAATGGTTTTTAGGTGAGCTTGTCTTGTCTCATCTGTAGCATTTAAATCTCCGGAAGTTGTGCAGTTAATTACAATATCACATTTTTCTTTAATAAGTCTTACTGTTTCTTCAAATTTTGATTTATCCATAGTTCCTAAACCTTCATCATCTCTCATATGAAGATGAGCAATTGCAGCTCCTGCTTTATAACATTCAAAAACATCTTCTGCAATCTCTTTAGGTGTCAAAGGTACATTTGGATTATCCTTCTTTGTTGGCCACGCACCTGTTGGTGCTACTGTAATAATTGTTTTTCCCATTTTTATCCTCCTCTTTATTATTTAATCTCTTTCAAGCAGCATAGCTACTCCTTGTCCACCACCACAGCAAAATGTTACTAACCCTAATTTTGCATCTCTATCTTTCATCTCATAAACCATTTTAGTTACTAATATAGCTCCCGTTCCTGCTAGAGGATGACCTAGAGCAATAGCTCCTCCATTAACATTCAGCTTTTCTTCATCAATGCCTAGTTCCTTTACACAAGCCAAAGTCTGTGCGGCAAAAGCTTCATTTAATTCAATTAAATCAATATCCTCTAACTTAAGATTGGTTTTCTCAAGAATCTTTTTAGTAGCAGGTACTGGTCCAATCCCCATAATATTTGGATCACAACCTACAGACGCAAAACTCTTATATCTTGCCAAAATTTCTAAACCAAGGGATTTCGCTAATTCTTCTTCCATAATAACTACAGCTCCTGCACCATCACTCATAGGAGAACTATTTCCTGCAGTAACTACTCCATCTTTTTTAAAGACCGGCTTTAATTTAGACATAGATTCTAGATTAGCATCCTTTCTAATAGGTTCATCTTCAAATACTGTAATAGTTTTTCCTTTACCCAAATCAACTTGAATAGGTAATATCTGTTCCTTAAATTTCCCTGCTTTCAATGCTTCTGTAGCTTTTCTATGACTATTTACTGAATATAAGTCCAGTTCTTCCCTTTTCAAATTATATTTTTCTGCAAGATTTTCTGCTGTAATACCCATATTTGGGTTTCCAATATGATCCGGAGCAAGTCTCAATCCTTCACAAAATCTCGGTGGAGTTACAGAATATGCTGTTTCAGGTTTTAACATCACATAGGGCCTACGAGAATCGCTTTCAACTCCGCCTGCTACAATCACCTTAGCTTCTCCTAGTTGAATCATCATTGCACCTAGTGCAATTGCATTGAGGGAAGTTCCACATTGTCTATCAACTGTAAGTGCAGGTTTTTCCATTGGTATGCCAGCTTCAAGTGCTACCATTCTTGCAATATTGTTTACATCGTGTCCCATTAGATTTCCAAAAATTACTTCATCTATTAAATCCATATTTATGCCTGCTCTATTTACTGATTCTTTGACAACTGCTGCACCCATTTTATATGGCTCTACTGACGATAGTATTCCTCTGCATTTACCTACAGGAGTTCGTACGGCAGAAACTATAACTGCATTTTTCATATTTTCCTCCTTTATATAATTATTTTTCAAATATAAATAGTGCAAATACCATGCCAAATTTAAAATAAAAAAGAAGCTTGAAATTACAGGCTTTCACCCATATAATTTCAAACTTCTTTTCGTTCACATGTAAACAATTGTTTACATATATTAGATTTAATCTTGTAATTTATTATGGTACAACAGTATCTGTAAACATAAGTTTACGTAAACCATAGTTTACACTTCAATTCTTATCTATGGAGTATTTTTCCATCTTTTTATATAATAATGTTCTAGATATTCCAAGCATATTTGCTGTCTGAGTCTTATTATTATTACATTTAGAAAGAGCTTGTATTATGGTTTCTTTTTCTAGTCTATCCTTCATATCTTTAATTAAAAATTCATTATCATTAGTTGATAATTCATTATTTATATTTATTTTATGATTCTTTCGAAGTTTCTTATTCTCAAAGTAAGGACTAAAATGTTTCCATTCTAAAACCTCTCCCCAAGACATATTCATGGCTCTTTCCACTACATTTTGTAGTTCTCTTATATTTCCCGGCCACTCATATTCCTTGAGTTTCATCTTAGCCTCATCAGATATACTAGGTACACTCATTCCTAGTTGAAAGTTTAATTTATCTAACAAATTGTCAACTATAAGCGGAATATCTTCTTTTCGTTTTCTTAATGGTGGAATAACTAGCTTTATTACATTGAGTCTATAGAATAAATCACTTCTAAATTTATTCTCTTTTACCATTTTTTCTAGTGAAACATTAGAAGCTACAATAATTCTAACATCAATAGGAATACTCTCTTTTCCACCTACTCTTTCAATTTCTTTTTCTTGTAGAGCTCTCAAAAGTTTTGGCTGTAATACCAATGGCATTTGATTTATTTCATCAAAAAATAAACTTCCTCCTTTGGCCATTTCGAATCTGCCCTCTTTACCACCTTTTTTAGCTCCAGTAAAAGCTCCTTCTTCATATCCAAAGAATTCAGATTCTAGCAGGTTACTTGGTATTGCAGCACAATTTACCTTTATAAAAGGAGCTGAGGATCTCATACTCAGATCATGTATGGAATGAGCTACTAACTCTTTTCCAGTTCCTGTCTCTCCTTCAATCAGTACAGTAGAGCTTGATCTTGCAGCATTAATTATGATATCTTTCATTTTTCTAATCTCTAGACTATTTCCAACAATATTATCTATAGAGTATTTTGCTCCTCTAATCTTCCTTAATTCCTCTTGATAGTACTCGATTTGATTTAGCATACTATTTACTTTCGATGAAAAATCTACTGCACTTTTCATTCCCCTAATAAATACATGTATAAATCCTGCTACCAATTCACCATCCTTGAGAATAGGAATATAAGTTGAAAATGCCTCTGTCTTAGAAGGGCCTTTTGAGATAATAACATGGCCTGTAACTGCCTCTTTAGATTTAAGAACAAAGTCAATCTTTGTATCTGGTATAATATCATGAACAAATTTTCCTTTTATATCTTCAAGCTTAATTCCACCCATCATTTCAGACCAAGCTTCATTTACATATACATATCGACCCTGTGGATCAGTTATAACAACACCATCTAAATGATCTATAATAAGTTTTGTAATCTCTGGACTTAAATCCATAATATTATCTATCACCTTAGCTACACCTCCAATATATTTGTTGTTAGGTGCATTTCAATAACTATAAATTCATAAGTATTATATAATATTTAACAAAATAAAACAAAATAATCCTTTACTTAAAAAATCATGACCACCCGTAAAACGGGTGGTTTGCTCTAGCCCTATAAGGGCATGGT
>NZ_CABSQO010000004.1:0-134897 GCF_902479755.1 uncultured Tissierella sp.
GTATGGCACATTTAAATATATATGCTATAATATATAATATAAAAGCAAATAGGAGGATATTATAATGACTGAATATAAATACATTAAATGGTTTAATGAAATTAATAAAAATGATATTCCTGTTGTAGGAGGTAAAGGTGCAAACCTAGGAGAATTGACTCAAAAAGGGTTGGATGTACCACCAGGATTTTGTATAACAGCAGGAGCTTATACCCACTTTATTAACTATGCTGAGTTAGATGAAGTAATAAAAGAATTAATCAGAGGATTAGATGAAGAAAATTCTGATATGCTTCAAAATGTGAGTCGTGCTATTCAAGATAGAATAAATTGTGGGAAAATACCAGAAGATTTAAGGATGGAAATAATAGGCGCTTATAGAGAGTTTAGTGATAAAGTCAATTTAACTACTCCAGAAGTAGCTGTAAGATCTTCAGCTACTGCAGAAGATTTACCAGAGGCATCTTTTGCTGGACAACAGGATACTTATTTGCACATAAGTGGAGATGAAGAACTAATTAAGTATGTTAGAAAATGCTGGGCATCTCTTTGGACGGCTAGAGCTATATATTACAGAGTAAAACAAGATTTCGAGCATTTTGATGTATCCTTATCAGTTGTAATTCAAAAAATGGTCAACAGTGAAAAATCAGGAGTTATGTTTACTGCCAATCCTGTAAATAGTGACACTAATGAAATAATGATAAATGCAAGCTGGGGGTTAGGTGAAGCAGTAGTATCTGGAACAGTAACACCAGATGAGTATTTAGTGAATAAGAAATCAAAAGAAATCGAAGAGAAGCACATTGCAGAAAAAAATATTATGGTAGTAAAGAGGAAAGATGGAGTAGGTACAGAGGAAATCAAAATTGCAGACTATCTAGGTCAAGATAAAGTAAATGATCAATGCCTATCAGATGAAGAAATAATGATTTTAGTAAATTATGGAATTAAGATAGAGGAAATGTATGGAGCGCATCAGGATATAGAATGGGGATTTGATAGAGATACTAAAAAACTATATATATTACAATCAAGACCAATAACTACTTTAAAAGGAGATGTTAGTGTGAGCGAAGTAAAAGAACAAAAAGAATTAAAAATGCTTGTGAGGGGCTTGCCTGCATCCCCTGGAATTGGTAGAGGAAATGTTAGAAATATTAAAGATATATCTGAAATTGGAAGAGTAGAAGATGGTGATATTTTAGTTACAGTAATGACAAATCCTGATATGGTTCCAGCTATGAGAAAGGCCGCAGCAGTAGTTACAGATGATGGAGGTAGAACTTGTCATGCTGCTATAGTATCTAGAGAACTTGGTATACCTTGTATAGTAGGAGCAAAAAATGCTAGTGAAATTTTACCAGAAGGATTGGAAGTAACCGTTGATGCAAGTAGAGGGGTAGTTTATGAAGGTACGGTATTAGAGAAGAAGGAAGAAAAGAAAGCTGAGGGAGGAGCTGTAGGAATAAGTGAAGAAATATTAGCAGGGTTAGCTCCAATAACAGCTACAAAGATATATATGAATCTTGGAGAACCTTCATTAATAGGAAGATATAAAAACTTGCCTCTAGATGGTATTGGTCTAATGAGAACAGAGTTCATATTTACAAATATGATTGGTGCACATCCAATGTATTTAGTAAAAACGGGTCAAGGACAATTATTAATAGATAAGATGGCTGAAGGAATTCAAATGGTAGCTGGAGAAATCTATCCAAGACCAGTAGTTGTAAGAATGTCAGACTTTAGAACAAATGAATTTAGAGGTCTAAAGGGTGGAGATGAAGTAGAGCCAATAGAAGCAAATCCAATGATCGGTTGGAGAGGAGTATCTAGATATATTTCTCCAGAATATGAAGAAGGATTTAGATTAGAGTGTAAGGCATTGAAAAAAGTTAGAGAAGAATTTGGACTAACAAATGTATATGCAATGTTACCTTTTGTAAGAACTACATGGGAATTAAAGAAGGTAAAAGAAATAATGGCGGAGGAAGGATTAGTTCAAGACAAGAACTTTAAGATTTGGATAATGGCAGAAGTACCATCAGTAGTATTTGAAGCTGAAGAGTTCGCTCAAATGGTAGATGGATTTAGTATAGGAAGCAATGATCTTACTCAACTTGTAATGGGAGCAGATAGAGATTCAGGTATATTGAATAATATGGGATATTTTGATGAAAGAAACGAAGCTGTTAAGAGAGCTATATCAATTCTTATAAAGGCAGCACATAAATATGGAAAAACAATTTCTATTTGTGGTCAAGGACCTAGTCAATATCCAGAGTTTGCACAATTCCTTGTTGAAGAAGGAATTGATAGTATGAGTGTTAATCCAGATACGGTGGCTTATACAAGAAGATTAGTTGCTTCAGTAGAACAAAAAATGATATTAAAAAAATTAAGAGAAATCTAATTTTATAAGAAGTTTATATACTATAGAGAAAATCTATAGTACAAGGCACTGGTATAGACCAGTGCCTTAATTTATATTTTTTTCTAGTTGTCAAATCTATGGAGGTATAGTATAATCTATTTTGTCGGAAATTGTCGAACAAAGCCGAAAAATCGTATTTTTAGAATTTTTAGAATACATACAACAATGGATAATGTTGGTAAATTTATTAATGTGAAGATACTATTAATACGATTTAAGAAACAAAAAATAAGGAGTGATTCAATGTTTAAAAACAAAAAAGTCTTATCACTAGTAATCGTTACTCTTATTTTATCACTTGTTTTAACAGCTTGTGATGGGAATAAAGAAATTGCTAGAAAGAACCCAGCTGATACCTTGGTAGTTGCCCAAGGTGCAGATGCTAAGACATTAGATCCACATGCAAGTAATGATCAGCCATCATCAAGAGTTATAAAGCAAATTTATAACACTTTAATATTTGCTAATGAAGACATGGAATTAGTTCCAGCTTTAGCAGAATCATGGACAAGCATAGATGAATTAACTTGGGAATTTAAACTTGCTCAAGGTGTTAAGTTCCATAATGGAGAAGAGTTTAAAGCGTCAGATGTTAAGTTTACATTTGAAAGAATGATAAATTCACCATCTGTTGCTCATATAATTGGACCTGTTAGTGAGGTAAAGGTTATTGACGACTATACAGTTCAGATAATTACTTCTGAGCCATTTGCTCCACTTTTATCCCATCTTACTCACACTGCTTCTTCAATATTAAATGAAAAAGCTGTTACAGATGCTGGAGCTGATTATGGACAAAAACCGGTAGGAACTGGACCTTTCAAATTTGTGGACTGGCAATCAGGAGATAAGATTGCTCTTGAAAGATTTGATGAATATTTCCAAGGCCCTGCAAAGGTTAAGAATGTTGTGTTTAGAAATATTACTGAAGGAACAAACAGAACTACAGGTCTTGAAACTGGAGAAATCGATATAGCTTATGATATTGAGCCAATTGATAAGAGAATAGTTACTGATAATAGTTCATTAGAATTAATTGAAGGACCATCATTTTCAAATGAATACTTAGGATTCAATACTAAGAAGGCTCCCTTCGATGACATTAGAGTTAGACAAGCTATTAACTATGCAGTAGATGTAGATGAAATAATAGCTACAGTACTTGAAGGTGCAGGAGAACCAGCTAAATCACCTTTAACAGACTTAGTATTTGGAGCAAATAATAATATAGAAGGTTATAAATATGATCCAGAAAAAGCAAAAGAATTATTAAAAGAAGCTGGATATGAGAATGGATTCCAGACTACTATCTGGACAAATGATAAGCCTGAAAGAGTTAGAATAGCTGAAATAGTTCAAGCTAAGCTTAAAGAAGTAGGTATAGAGGCTAAGATAGAACAAGTTGAATGGGGTGCTTATCTAGATAGAACAGCGGCTGGAGAACATGATATGTATATCCTTGGATGGACTGCAGTAACTGGTGATGCAGACTATGGTCTTTATGCACTATATCATAGTTCACAACATGGAGATGCTGGAAATAGATTTTTCTATAGCAATCCAGAAGTAGATAAATTATTAGATATTGGTAAAACTGAAGTAGATCAAGAAAAGAGATTAGAAGCTTATAAAGAAGCTCAAGAATTAATTGTACAGGATGCTCCTCAATTATTCTTATTCTTCAAAAATCAAAATGCTGGTCAGCATAGAGCGATAAAAGGTTTTAAATTACATCCTGCTGGACATCACTCATTATATAATGTAACTATCGAAGGTGCAACTGTCGAAGAATAAAATGTAAATTTATGATGAAGCGGGACAATCATGTCTCGCTTCTAATTCTTTAGTGTAGTAACTAGAAACAATGATAGTGTATACCTATTAGATAAGGAGGGAGAAATGTGCATAAATATATTATTCGTAGATTATTACTTTTAATTCCAGTAATGCTAGGAGTTACGTTTTTGGTTTTTACAATTATGTACTTTACACCAGGAGATCCAGCGAAGCTTATACTCGGTGAAAGTGCACAACCTGAACAGGTGGAAGCCCTAAGAGAAGAGATGGGTTTAAATGATTCATTTATAGTTCAATATTTTAGATTTATTACAAAGGCGTTAACAGGAGATTTTGGGAGATCCTATTCAACTAAAAAACCTGTTTTTGATGAGGTATTTGCAAGATTCCCAGCTACTTTGAAGCTTACTGTAGCTGCAATGATTATCGCAGTTATAATAGGAATACCAGTAGGGATTATTTCAGCGACTAAACAATATTCAGCGCTAGATAGTATATCTATGATTGGAGCTTTAATCGGAGTTTCCATGCCCGTATTCTGGCTAGGTTTAATGCTGATACTAGTATTTTCTGTAAAACTTAGAGTTTTACCATCAAGCGGTTCTGATACTTTATTACATTTGATCTTACCTGCATTTTCATTAGGAGTTGGATCTGCTGCAATTATTACTCGTATGACTAGATCATCTATGCTTGAGGTAATTAGACAAGATTATATAAGAACTGCTAGATCAAAAGGTGTAGCAGAGAAAAAGGTAATAAATAAACATGCTCTAAAGAACGCTTTAATACCTGTAGTTACAGTAATAGGTCTACAGTTTGGAGGATTGCTAGGTGGTGCTGTACTTACTGAATCTGTATTCTCATGGCCAGGATTAGGAAGATTAATGGTTGATGCTATTAAACAAAAAGATAGCCCTACAGTTTTAGCATCCGTTGTATTTATATCTGTAACTTTTAGTGTTGTTAACCTTTTAGTTGACATGCTATATGCATTTATAGATCCAAGAATAAAATCACAATATAAATAGTTAAGTACTTAGGCAAGGAGGTAAAATAAATGGATAGTAGTGTTAAAAGTAATGGAAACGACTCTAAAGTGAATAAAAGGAAAAGAAGTCAATGGTCAGAAGTATGGAGAAGATTAAGAAAAAATAAAATGGCTATGTTAGGCTTAACTATAATCGTTATTTTAATATTATTAGCTTTATTTGCAGATATAATTGCTGACTATGAAGAAGTAGCTATAAAAATGAACACTTCAATAAGACTTCAAGGGCCAAGTAAAGAACATATCTTGGGCACTGATGAACTAGGTAGAGATATATTTGCTAGAATGATACATGGTGCTAGAGTATCTTTAAAGGTAGGTATAATAGCAGTAGGTATTGCTATTATAATAGGAGGTACTTTAGGAGCAATTGCTGGATTTTATGGTGGAAAGCTTGATAATGTCATAATGAGAGCAATGGATATTTTCTTAGCGATTCCAAGTATATTACTTGCTATTGCTATAGTGTCTGCTCTTGGTACAAGTATGCTAAATCTAATGATTGCAGTAGGTATATCATCTATACCTAGTTATGCACGTATTGTAAGGGCTTCGGTACTTTCCATTAAGGATCAAGAATTTATTGAGGCTGCTAAAGCAATTGGGGCTAAAGATACTAGAATTATATTAAAACATATATTACCAAACTCTATGGCACCTATAATTGTACAAGGTACTTTAGGAGTTGCTGGTGCTATATTATCAACAGCAGGTTTAAGCTTTATAGGATTAGGTATTCAAAAGCCAGCTCCTGAATGGGGTGCGATGCTTTCATCAGGCAGACAATTCATTAGAGAGGCATGGCATGTTACTACATTTCCGGGAATAGCTATTATGATTACTATACTTTCGTTAAATTTACTTGGTGATGGTTTAAGGGATGCTCTAGATCCTAGACTAAAACAATAAGGGAGGAGGGACTTAAATGAGCAAGGAATTCTTAAATATTAAAAATTTACACATTCATTATATAACAGAAGAAGGTACTGTTAAAGCTGTAAATGGTATTAATATAGATTTAAACAAAGGTGAAACTTTAGGTCTTGTTGGAGAAACAGGAGCAGGAAAAACAACAACTGCTTTAGGAATTCTAAGGTTAGTTCCCAATCCTCCTGGAAAGATTATTGACGGGGAAATATTTTTAGAAGGTGAAAATATACTAAAGCTTTCAGAGGAAGAGATGAGAATGATAAGAGGGAATAAAGTATCTATGATATTTCAAGACCCTATGACTGCTTTAAACCCTGTAATGACAGTAGGAGAACAAATAGCGGAAGTTATTGAAATACATGAGGATTTATCTACTAAAGAAGCAGACGAAAAAGCTAAGAAAATGCTTGAATTAGTTGGTATACCTGGAGCTAGAGCTAATGACTATCCACATCAATTCTCAGGTGGTATGAAGCAAAGAGTGGTTATTGCTATAGCATTAGCATGTAATCCGGGACTTTTAATAGCTGATGAACCTACTACAGCTCTTGACGTTACTATACAGGCTCAGGTTCTAGACCTTATGAATAATTTGAAAAATGAATTTAATACGGCTATGCTTTTGATTACTCATGATTTAGGTGTTGTGGCAGAAGTTTGTGACAAAGTGGCTATAATGTATGCAGGAGAAATAGTAGAGTACTCAGATATTGAAGATCTTTTTGAAAACCCAAAACATCCATATACTGTAGGATTATTTGGTTCTATTCCAAGTCTTGATGAAGAAGTAGATAGATTAAAACCAATAAGAGGATTAATGCCAGATCCTACTGATTTACCTTCAGGCTGCAAATTTCATCCAAGATGTCCACATGCAACAGATGCTTGTGCAGCTAATCATCCAGAAGATATAGAAGTGTCTCCTGGTCACAAGGTAAAATGCTTAATTTATACTGGACAAGTAAAACCAAAGGGGGAAATATAGATGGAACCAATTTTACAAGTTCGAAACCTAAAAAAACACTTTAATACCCCTAAAGGACTACTTCATGCAGTGGATGGTGTTACTTTTGACATTAACAAAGGAGAGACTCTTGGAGTTGTAGGGGAATCAGGCTGTGGAAAATCAACTTTAGGTAGGGTGATACTTCATCTATTAGAATCAACAGACGGTGAATTATTTTACGAAGGACAAAATATTACAAAGGTCACAAAATCACAGTTTAGAGAATTAAGAAAGAAAATGCAAATTATTTTCCAGGACCCATTTTCATCTCTAAATCCTAGGATGACTGTTAGTGAAATTATTAAGGAACCATTGATAATTCATAAAACCATAAGAAATAAAAAAGCAATAGATAAAAAAGTGTCTGAATTGATGGATACTGTAGGTCTAGCTGAAAGACTTGTAAATACTTATCCTCATGAACTTGATGGAGGTAGAAGACAAAGAATTGGTATTGCTCGTGCCTTAGCGCTTAATCCGGGATTTATTGTCTGCGATGAGCCAGTATCAGCTCTTGACGTATCTATTCAGGCGCAAGTATTAAATCTAATGCAAGATTTACAAAAAGAAATGGATTTAACTTATATGTTTATCACTCATGACTTATCTGTTGTTAAACATATTTCAAATGATATACTTGTAATGTATCTTGGTCAACTAGTTGAAAAGGCTGATTCTAAGGAATTATTTATGAATCCATTGCATCCTTATACAAAGGCGTTACTTTCAGCTATTCCAGTACCAAGTTTAAAGTATAAGAGAGAGAGAGTTTTATTAAAAGGTGAAATCACTTCTCCTATAAATCCAAAGCCAGGATGTAGATTTGCACAAAGATGTATTTATGCAAAAGACAACTGTCATGTTGACAATCCAGTAATAGAAGAAATAATGCCAGGTCATTTTGTGGCGTGCCATCATATTAGAGAAATAAATGGATTAAAATAGTTAGATATCAAAGAAAAAAGCTAAAGGCAGATTATCTGCCTTTTTTCTTTTCTAAAATATATAAGTATAGTATAATAAGAATATTATATAGTTGAGGTGGAAAATGCTTAATATAATGGTTGTTTTTTCAATTCTTGCAGGAATTGACAAGATATTAAATAATAGGTTTGGATTAGGAGAGAAATTTGATGAAGGATTTAAAGCCTTGGGGGGACTTGCTTTAACTATTATTGGGATTTATAGTATATCTCCTATTGTAGCAAAGAGTCTTACACCAATACTTTATCCACTGGCAAGAGTTATAAATACGGACCCTTCTGTATTTATAGGCAGTTTATTAGCTCCGGATTTGGGAGGATATACTACTAGTATTGGTATAGCGGCATCAAGAGTTGTTGGAGAGTTTAACGGACTTATACTTTCATCTATGCTCGGAACAATTATATCTTTTACTATACCAGTAGCTGTAGGGTTAATATCTAAAGATGACTTTTATTATTTTGCCAAGGGAGTTTTGGCTGGAATCATGACTATACCATTGGGGATGATTGTAGGCGGGTTAATGATGGGACTAAAGGCAGTAGATATTATTTTTAGCTTGATTCCGGTAGTAGTATTCTCCATAATAATAGTATTTGGGCTATTAAAGGCTCAGAAAAGTATTATTAAAATATTTAATATATTAGGTAAGATTATTATAATCGTCAGTACATTTGGATTGATTTTATCTATTGTAAATTTCATGTTTAGAATTGAATTGATCAAAGGTATGATTCCAATTGAAGAGGGAGCTATATTGGTGGTAAAGATAGGTATTATATTGTCAGGAGCCTATCCTATGTTCCACGTTATATCTAGAATATTACATAAGTACTTGTCTAAAATAGGAAAAAAATTTGAACTTGATGAATATTCTATACTTGGAATCTTTAGTTCTTTAGCTAATTGCATTCCAATGTTGGGAATTTATGATAAAATGAATGAAAAAGGAAAGATATTAAATGCAGCATTTGCTGTATCTGGTGCATTCACCTTTGGAGGTCAACTAGGTTATATTTCATCAGTTTCACCAGAGACAGTTAATCCATTTATAATATCTAAGTTAGCAGCAGGTATTTCTGCTATTTTAGTAGCTGTGCTATTATTAAAACTAGAAAAACCTAGGAGGGGTGAGTATGAAAATTAATGAAAGAGTAAAGAAATTAAGAGATTTAATGAAAGATAGAGGTATTGATGCCTATATCGTAAACACTGCAGATCCCCATCAATCTGAATATGTGGCTGACCACTATAAGGGAAGAGTATGGATATCAGGATTTACAGGTTCAGCTGGTACTGTAGTCATTACCCAAGAAGAAGCAATTCTTTGGACAGATGGCAGATATTTTATTCAAGCAGAAAGGGAATTAGAGGGTAGTGAATATAAATTATTTAAAATAGCAATACCTGGATTTCCGACTTATACAGAATGGCTGAAAGATAATCTAAAGGATGGAGATGTTCTTGGATTTGATGGTAAAGTATTTCCACAATCCTCAGTTGAAAACTTGGAAAAAGAATTTAAGGAAAAAGATATTAAATTTGTTGATGAATATGACTTAATAGGTGAGATTTGGGAGGATAGGCCTAAGTTACCTAATGGGAAAGTATTTATACACCAATTAAAATATACAGGTAAAACTGGTAAAGAGAAAATTGAAGAAATAAGATGTGAGATGAAAAAGCACAATGCAGACTATTTCCTTATAGCAAGTCTAGATGATATAGCTTGGACTTACAATATAAGGGGGAAGGATGTAATAAATAATCCTGTTGTAATCTCATATGCTTTAATTTCAATGGATAAGTCTTATTTGTTTGTAGATAAGGAAAAGATAAATTTTGAGGTAGAATCTTTCTTAAATGAGAATGGAGTTGAAATTGCTAGATATGAAGAAGTAGTCCATTATGTAGAAGAAATAGATAAGAATTCGAGAGTATATGTAGATAAGAATAGAGTTAACAGATGGATATACAAAGCCATACCATCTGAATGTAAAATAATAGATGGTATGGATATTACCACAAAACTAAAGGGAACTAAAAATTCTATTGAGATTGAAAATCAAAGAAATGCTTATATAAAAGATGGAGTTGCATTAGTTAGGTTTTTGTATTGGCTAGATAAAAATATAGGCAAAATACCTATTACTGAAATGTCAGCACAGGAAAGATTACTAGAGTTTAGAAAAGAACAAGAAGGATTTATTGAACCAAGTTTTAATACTATTTCAGCATACAAGGCAAATGCAGCCATGATGCACTATTCTGCTAGTGAAGATTCTAATGCAGAAATTAAAAAAGAAGGTCTATATTTAGTTGACTCTGGTGGACAGTATCTGGATGGAACTACTGATATTACTAGAACAGTAGTTATGGGGCCTATAACTGCAGAAGAAAAAAGAGATTTCACTTTAACTCTAAAAGGGCATATTAATTTAGGGAATGCAAGATTCCTTTATGGTGCAACAGGACATAGTCTTGATGTATTGGCTAGATATCCATTATGGCAGGAAGGTATTGACTATAAATGTGGTACTGGTCATGGTATAGGATATTTGTTAGGAGTACATGAAGGTCCTCATAGAATAGCTATGGTAGCAAATACAGTTGTACTGGAAAAGGGTATGATCGCAAGTATAGAACCAGGTGTATATAAAGCAGGAAGTCATGGAATAAGAATAGAAAATATAGTTGTAGTACAGGAAGATATAAAAACTGATTCAGGTCAGTTTATGAAGTTTGAAATATTATCATTTGTTCCAATAGATATAGAAGCGATAGATGTAAATCTATTATCTGAAGAGGAAAGAAGTTGGGTGAATGAATATCACAAAGAGGTGTTTGATAAACTTTCTCCTTATTTAAATGAAGAAGAAAAAGCTTGGTTGAGAGAGGAAACTAGAAGTATATAAGTTATGATGAATTAGAATAAGTATAACTTTCGGTGCCAGGCACCAAAGGTTATACTTATTCTATTCATGGTTTTGAATAGGTAAAATATGGGTATAGGAAGTAAAGGAATTCTGTTTTTTAAATATTAATTGGAGTTATTAATACATATTAGAATTAGGGGGAAATGAGAATGAACGTGACAAAAGTTAGTGATGATACCTATTTACTTTCAGTAAATGTGGAAAATATATTATTTGAAGGATTATGGGAAATACCAAATGGAGTTGCATTAAATTCTTATATAATTAAAGGGGAAAAAACTGCAATTATAGATGGAGTTTGTGGTTGGGATGGAGTTCCTGAATCATTATTTGCTCTTTTAGATAAGCTAAATATAGACCCTAAGTCAATAGAATATCTTATAATAAATCATATGGAGCCAGATCATTCAGGATGGATTGAAGATTTTAAGAAAATAAATCCTAATTTTAAAGTTGTTTGTAGTAAAAAGTCAGCTGAGTTATTAGATGCTTTCTATGGACATACTGAAAATGTTACTGTTGTAACAGATGATGATACCTTAGATTTGGGTAATGGCCATATTTTAAAATTTGTAGAGATCCCTAATGTACATTGGCCAGATACAATAGCAACCTTTGATACTTTGACAGGTACTTTGTTTTCCTGTGATGCTTTTGGATCATTTGGTAATGCTACAGAATCCAATTATGATGATATGTTAAAATCTGATGATATTGATTTCTATGAGAATGAGGCTGTTAGATATTATGCAAATATTGTAGCAGCATTTTCTATGCCGGTTAAAAAAGCTATTGATAAATGTTCTGCCTTACCTATCAAGATTATTGCACCAGGTCATGGAATAGTATGGAGAGAGAATCCTAATAAGATTATAGAAGACTATATTAGATATGCTTCCTATCAGAAGGGACCTGCAAAAGAAGAAATAACTCTTATATGGGGATCAATGTATGGAATGACAGAAAAAGCAGTAAATTATGTTGTGAAAGTATTAGAGGAAGAAAATATAAAGTTTAATGTTCATAGAGTTCCAGAAGTCTCTTGGGGCACAGTATTAGCATCAGCATGGAATTCTACAGGAATAATACTTGCTATGCCAACCTATGAATATAAAATGTTCCCACCAATGGCTGCAGTATTAGAAGAATTAGGAAAGAAAAAAGTATTTGGAAGAAAAGCTTTTAGATTTGGTTCCTATGGTTGGTCAGGTGGAGCTCAAAAAGAACTTGATGAGATTATGAATAAATATTGTATGAAGTGGGATTTCATAGAGCCAGTCGAGTTTAAAGGAAGTCCAAGAGACGAAGATTTACAATTAATTGAAACAAGAATTAGAGACTTAGTAAAAGAAGTGAGGAATGCAGTGAATAGTTAAAAGTGAATGGTTAATAGAATGCGATACTAAAAAATATTAGTATCGCCTTTTATATATAAATGCGATAATTTTAACAACTAAAAGCTAATTAATTTGCTATAATATAAATATAGGCTTTAATTTAAAGTTTAACATTCAAAATTTAAAATTGGCGAAAGCCTGAAGGGTGATCAAATGTTCAACATAGAAGAAGAATTAAAAAAGTTACCTGATAAACCAGGTGTTTATATAATGAAGGATAAGAATGATGAGATAATTTACGTGGGAAAAGCAATATCTCTCAAGAAGAGAGTAAGGCAGTATTTTCAATCAGGAAAAAATAATCCGCCTAAAGTTAACGCTATGGTTAAGAATATCTCTGAATTTGAATATATAATAGTAGATAATGAAATAGAAGCTTTAATCCTTGAAGCTAATTTGATAAAAAAACATAAACCTAAATATAATATTCTATTAAGGGATGATAAGCAGTATCCATATATCAAGGTAACTGTTAATGAAAAATATCCTAGAGTTATGAAAACTAGGCATATATCAAAAGATGGAGCTAAATATTTTGGACCTTATCCTAGCGTATATGCAGTAAATGATGCAATAGAGATTATAAGGAATTTATATCCTCTTAGAACATGTAACCGCAATCTAGATAAAGATATAGGAAAAACAAGGCCTTGTTTAAATTTTTATATAGGAAGATGTTTAGGACCTTGCCAAGGCAACGTGGATGAAAAAAAATATATGGATATGGTAAATGAAGTACTTTTATTTTTGAATGGGAAAGAGGATAAGCTAGTAGATATAATAGAAAACAAAATGAAGGAAGCTGCTAAAGCTCTAGACTTTGAGGGAGCAGCAAAATATAGAGATCAAATAAATTCTTTAAACCTACTTCATGAGAAACAAAAGATTGTATCAACAACAAATGTGGTAGACCAAGATGTAATTGGAATGGCGAGAGGTATTGAAGAAGTATGTATTCAAATCTTTTTTATTAGAGACGGGAAGATAGTAGGTAGAGAACATTTTATATTAGAAGATACTTTTGAAGAAGATAGAAAGGAAATACTAAGCTCATTTATTAAACAGTTCTATATAGGGGCAGCCTATGTACCAAAAGAGATAATAATTGAAGAGGATATTGTTGATATAGAGATTATAAGTAAATGGCTAAGTGAAAAGAAAGGTGCTAAGGTAAATATATTAATACCAAAACGTGGAGACAAAGTAGATTTAATGGAGATGGTGAGAAAAAATGCCTTAGACATGTTAAATCAATATGGCGATAGGTTTTTAAAGAAGGCTAGGGAAAATCAAAAAGCCTTAGAAGAGTTACAAAATATTATTGGCATTTCTAGTGAATTAAATAGAATTGAAGCCTTTGATATATCAAATATTAGTGGAGTAGAATCAGTAGGTTCAATGGTAGTATTTGAAAAGGGAGAGCCTAAGAAGTCAGATTATAGAAGATTTAGAATCAGAACCATAACTGGATCAGATGATTATGGCAGTATGGAAGAGATATTGTTGAGAAGATTTACTAGGGGCATTGAAGAGAGAAAGTTGATGACAGAGAATAAAATAGAGGTAAAAGGATTTTCAATTTTTCCAGATTTAATAATGATGGATGGTGGTAAGGGTCAAGTCAATGTGGCAATTCGAGTATTAAAAGATTTAAATATAAATATTCCTGTGTGTGGTCTTGTAAAAGATGATTTTCACAAAACTAGAGGCATAATATATAATAATAAAGAGATTCGATTAGAAGAAGATTCTCTAGGGTTTAGATTAATATATAAAATTCAAGAGGAGGCCCATCGCTTTGCTATATCTTATCATAGATCACTTAGAACTAAAAAAATGTTTAAGTCTGAATTAGATGATATAAAAGGTATAGGAGAAAAAAGAAAGGTCGAACTTCTAAAGCATTTTGAAAGTATTGATAAAATAAAAAAAGCATCTCTGGAAGAATTAGTAGAAGTAAAGGGTATGAATAGAGCAGTAGCAGAAGAATTATATAATCATTTTAATAAAGAAAAGGAGGAAAAAAGATGAAACAATTATTTTTATCTGATACTGATAAAAAAATATGTGGAGTATGTGGCGGAATTGCAGAATATTTTGATATTGACTCTACTTTAGTAAGACTTGCCTGGGTATTATTATCTCTTTTTACTGTAGCTTTTCCAGGAATAATAGCATATATTATAGCTTGCATGATTATTCCAAAAAGAAGCTTTTAATATTGAAGATGTATTAGATGAAACAAAGCAAATAACAGAATAATGCAAATAATCTGTTATTAAAATTGGGCCTTTCAGAGATTGACTTTCGTTCCAATATTTCATATACTTGAATAGGAACACACTGTCATAAATTACTAATGTTTCAATTGACAGAATGTTAAAATATCTACAAACTATAATAGTTTTTATAATAAAAAGGAGGTTTATATATGGCAAAAATAATGAAGACCATGGATGGAAATACTGCTGCCTCTCATGTTGCTTATGCTTTTACTGATGTAGCTGCAATCTATCCAATCACACCATCTTCAACAATGGCAGAATTAGTAGATGAATGGTCTGCCAATGACAGAAAAAATATATTTGGACAAGAAGTATTAGTTACAGAAATGCAATCTGAGGCGGGAGCAGCAGGGGCAGTACACGGTTCCCTATCAGCAGGAGCATTAACTACTACTTTCACGGCTTCACAAGGCTTATTACTTATGATTCCAAATATGTATAAAATGGCAGGAGAACTGTTACCAGCAGTATTCCACGTTACAGCAAGAGCTATAGCTGGACATGCCCTTAGTATCTTTGGAGATCACCAAGACGTTATGGCAGCTAGACAAACAGGATTTGCTTTACTTGCTTCAGGCTCTGTTCAAGAAACAATGGATTTAGCAGGTGTTGCACATCTTTCTGCTATAAAAGGAAGAGTTCCTTTCTTACATTTCTTCGATGGATTTAGAACATCTCATGAAATACAAAAAATTGAAGTAATGGATTATGCAGATTTAGAGAAATTAGTTGATTATGATGCCCTTAATGAGTTTAGACAAAGAGCATTGAATCCAGAAAGACCATATACAAAAGGAACGGCACAAAATCCAGATATTTATTTCCAAGCTGCAGAAGCTGCTAATCCATACTATGAAAAGATAATAGATGTAGTAGTAGAATATATGAACGAAATAAACAAAATTACAGGTAGAGATTATAAACCTTTCAATTACTATGGACATCCAGAAGCTGAAAGAGTAATAGTTGCTATGGGTTCAGTTACCGAAACTATAGAAGAAACTATTGATTACTTAATAGCAAAAGGGGAAAAAGTAGGAGTTATAAAAGTTCACCTATACAGACCTTTTGCACCAAAATACTTCTTCGATGTGTTACCAAAAACTGTAAAGAAAGTAGCAGTATTAGACAGAACTAAAGAAAAAGGCGCTGTTGCTGAACCACTACATTTAGATGTTAAAAATATATTCTATGATTCAGATATAAGACCGGTTATAGTTGGTGGAAGATATGGACTTGGTTCAAAAGATACTACTCCATCACAAATATTAGCTGTATATGAAAATTTAAAAGCTGATCAACCAAAAGATAGATTTACTATTGGTATAGTAGATGATGTAACTAACCTATCATTAGATATTAATGAAGTTATAAAGACCGAGCCAGAAGGAACAATTAAATGTAAATTCTGGGGCTTTGGTTCTGATGGAACAGTTGGAGCTAATAAATCTGCTATAAAAATCATTGGTGACGATACTGATATGTATGCTCAAGGATATTTTGCATATGATAGTAAAAAATCAGGTGGAGTTACTATTTCTCACTTAAGATTCGGACATAAACCAATTAAATCAACTTATTTAATTACTGATGCAGATTTTGTTTCTTGTTCGAAACAATCCTATGTATATCAATATGATTTACTTAGAGGATTAAAAGATGGAGGAACTTTCCTTCTAAACTGTACTTGGAGTCCAGAGGAATTAGACAAACACCTTCCACCATCAATGAAGAAATATATTGCAGAACATAATATCAACTTCTATACAATAGATGCTACTAAGATGGCAGTGGAAATAGGATTAGGCGGAAGAATCAATATGATAATGCAATCAGCTTTCTTCAAGCTATCAGAGGTATTACCATTAGATGAAGCAGTTGCTCACTTAAAAAAATCTATAGTTGATGAATATGGCAATAAAGGTGAAGAAATCGTTAGAATGAACTATGAAGCAGTAGATAAAGGCATTGATGCTTTAGTTAAGATAGATGTTCCAGCATCATGGAAAGATGCAGAAGCTGGAAAGGTAGAAGGTAAAGATGTACCAGAGTTCATTGAAAAGGTATTGACACCAATGAACAGACAAGAAGGTGACGATCTACCTGTAAGTACTTTTGTTGGTAGAGAAGATGGATCCTTCCCACATGGAACATCTGCTTATGAAAAACGTGGTATTGCAGTAGATGTACCAAAATGGATACCAGAAAATTGTATCCAATGCAACCAATGTTCATTTGTTTGTCCACATGCAGTTATTAGACCATTCTTGTTAGATGGAGAAGAAGAGAAAAATGCTCCAGAAACCTTTACGACACTAAAGGCTACAGGAAAAGGCTTAGAAGACTTAAGATTTAAGATTCAAATCAGTCCGCTAGACTGTACAGGATGTGGAAATTGTGCTGATGTATGTCCAGCTAAACAAAAAGCTTTAGTTATGACTCCATTTGAAGAAGAATATGAAGTTGAAACTAAAAATTGGGAATATGCTATGACAATTAAGGCTAAAACAGATGTAATGGACGAATATAGTATTAAGGGATCTCAATTCCAAGAGCCACATCTTCAATTCTCAGGAGCATGTGCTGGATGTGGAGAAACTCCATATGTAAAACTAATCACTCAATTGTTTGGAGATAGAATGATGATTGCCAATGCTACAGGTTGTTCATCAATCTGGGGTGGATCTGCACCATCTATGCCATATTGTAAAGGTCAAGACGGCAGAGGACCATCATGGGCAAATTCATTATTTGAAGATAATGCTGAGTATGGCTATGGTATGGCAGTAGCTGTTAAACAAATGAGAGATAAGATTGAAAGATTAATGAAAGAATTTATTGAATTAAATATAGATGAAGAATTAAATGGATACTTTAATGCTTGGATAGAAGGTATGAAGGATGCTAAGGCTTCAAAAGCAGCTACAGGAATGATTTTACCAAGATTAAACAAAGATGTAGCAAGTGCAAGAGGAAAAGAAATTCTTGCTGAAATTGAAGAACTTAAAGACTATCTAATTAAGAGATCCATGTGGATATTTGGTGGAGATGGTTGGGCTTATGACATTGGATTTGGTGGACTAGACCATGTTCTAGCATCAGGAGAAGATGTAAACATATTAGTTATGGATACTGAAGTATATTCAAATACAGGCGGTCAATCATCTAAAGCGACACCAACTGCAGCAGTTGCTAAGTTTGCAGCTTCTGGTAAAAAAGTAACTAAGAAAAACTTAGGGCTTATGATGACTTCCTATGGATATGTTTATGTAGCTCAAGTAGCTATGGGTGCTAATATGAATCAACTTATTAAAGCACTTAAAGAAGCAGAATCCTATGATGGACCATCTATAGTTATAGCTTATGCACCATGTATTAACCACGGTATTAGAGTTGGAATGGGTAAGACAATCAAGCAAGAAAAGAAAGCTGTAGATACAGGATACTGGCATCTATTTAGATTCGACCCAAGACTTAAGGAAGAAGGAAAGAATCCATTTGTTCTTGACTCCAAAGAGCCAACAGAACCATTTATGGACTTCATCAACTCTGAGGTGAGATATACTTCATTAAGAAGAACATTCCCAGAGATAGCAGATGAATTATTCCAAGCAGCTGAGGCAGATGCTAAGGCAAGATATGATCAATACAAGAAAATGGCTGAGTAATAATATATAAAATAAAAAGGTTATCGTGACGACGATAACCTTTTTATTTTATATATTATATTAAGATATGTCGAAATATGTCGAAAAACCAGTGAAATCAATAAGTTGACTATGGCATTTAGTAAGGATATAATGGCTTTAATATACAATAGGACAATATAGGAATTCAATAGGAGATATATTTCAAAAGAAGAATTTCAATAGGTATTTGGATGGACTAAAAATTTAAATAAAGAGATATAAGAATAGGGGGAAGGTTAATGAGTCAATGGGGATACTTTGCAATATTTTTAGCTATAGCAATTATAACTAAGGGTTATGGATATTATAATAAAAAGAAAGGAAAGAAAAGGATAGATGAATAAAATAGTACAGGTTAAAAATGTACAGAAAAGCTTTGGGAATAACATAGCTCTTGATGATATTAGCGTTGATTTTAATGAAGGATGTATACATGGATTATTAGGTCATAATGGAGCTGGGAAAACAACATTAATAAGGATTATAGGGGGAACATATAAGCAAGATAAGGGAGAAGTAGAGGTATTGGGATTAAATCCAACTGATGATGGGTATGAGCTTAGAAAAAACATAGGTATTTTATCTGAAAATATGTCCATGTATGATAGATTAAGTATTTATGATAATTTAATATTTTATGGAAGGCTTTATAATATAGAGAAGAAAGAATTAAAGAATAGAATAGATAGTTATCTTAAGATGTTTCAAATTTCAGAGTTTAAAAATAAGCTTATTAAAGATTGTTCCACAGGGATAAAAAAGAAGGCAGGAATAATTAGGGCAATTATCAATGAACCCAAATTGCTTCTATTAGATGAGGCTTCTAATGGATTAGATCCTATAAGTAAAAGTGAATTTCATGAACTTATTGAGGAACTAGTTAAAATCAAAAAAATCTCTGTGGTTTTATGTAGCCATGACTTAGAAGAAGTGAAGAAACTATGCGAATACATTACTATAATTAAAAAAGGAAAAATTGTATATAGTGATAATATTAATAGCTTATCAAGGAATAAAGAATCTATAGGAATTGTAATAAATACTATTCAAGATTTATTTCAATTTAAAGAACAAATAGAAGAGGAATTAAAAAAGAATAAGGTTGATAATATAGAGTTTGATATGAATTCTATAAAGATGGAGATTGATAGTTTAAATGATATAAATAGCATTCTAAAAATCTTTATGGAATATAACTTTAATATTGTAAATGTAGAACATGAAATATTTGATTTGAATAAACTTTATGTAGATAGCCATAGAGAGGAAAATGCAATATGATAAGAGCTATTATGGAAAAAGAAATAAAAGAATTATTAAAATCAAAAGAATTTATATCATATTATATAATGCTTATTGCTGTTATAGGGATTATTATACCTATATCTGCAAAAGAAAGTATATTGAATAGAAGTTGGTATATAATGGGATTTGTCTTTCAGATTATAGCCAGTATTATTCCATCAGGGTTAACAGCAGATTCTTTTGCCGGAGAAAAGGAACGAAAAACAATAGAAACACTTTTGCTCTCACCAGTACCATTGGCATATATTTTTTTAGGGAAGGTAATATATATAGTTATTGTAACTTTAAGTATTATAGCTATAATTTTTGGAATAAGCTACATATTATTTATAATAATGAATTTTATAGAATATAAAAATTTAGTTTTAAACTTCTATTCTTTCAAAGCTATATATTTTATATTTATTAATTCATTAATAGCATGTTTTTTTACTACTTTTCTAGGAGTTTTAATTTCTTTAAAGAGCAAAACCGTAAAGTCAGCAAATCTATTTAATTATTTTATAGCTATGCCTGTAATTGCACCAGTTCTAGGGAAATTATATACTGGATCTATATCATGGGCTTTTATACTAGTATATCAGTTGATTTTATTGTGTGGTATCGGTTTATTATCACTGATAATTAAAAATAAATTTAAGGCATATTCTATATTAGAAAACATGTAGATATAAAATATTTTAGATGAATTAACTAGGTAGAGCTTAAGCTCTACTTTTTCTTTGCACATAAAGAGCAGCATATAAGAATATTATATTATGATGAATATAAAATAAATTAGTAATACTATAGGAAATTTGATACAATAATAAAGATATGGAGATTACATAAGGAGTGGTTTGTTTGAAAAAAGAAGAAATGCAGAAAATGTTTGAAAATAAATCTTTTGGAAAAATATTATTAGATGAGCCAATGAGAAATCATACTACATTTAAAATTGGTGGACCAGCAGATGTAATGATTATTCCATCTAATGAAGAGGAACTAATAGAAGCAATTAAATTCTCAAGAGAAAATAATATAGATTTTTTAATCATGGGTAATGGCAGCAATTTACTTGTTAGAGATGGTGGTATACGAGGTGTTGTAATTAAAATAAATGAAGGATTTAATAAAATAACAGTAGATGGAACTACAATTTACTGTCAAGCTGGAGCACTATTATCCACTACTAGCAAGGTAGCTTTAAAGCATAGTCTAAAAAGCTTTGAGTTTGCATCTGGTATACCTGGTACCATAGGAGGAGCAATTACAATGAATGCAGGTGCCTATGGTGGGGAAATGAAAGATGTAGTGACGACAGTTAGAGCATTGGATAAAAATAATGAAATTAGGGAATATACAAATGAAGAGATGAATTTTAGATATAGAAATAGTAGAGTATGGGATGAAGGTTTGATTATACTTGGTGTAGAGTTAGGTTTAGAAACTGGAGAATACTCAGCTATTGAAGAAATAATGAAAGATTTAACATATAAAAGAACATCAAAACAACCTCTTGAACTACCGAGTGGAGGTAGTACATTTAAGAGACCAGAAGGATATTTTGCTGGAAAATTAATAGAAGATGCAGGACTTCGTGGGCTAAGACATGGTGGAGCCCAAGTTTCAGAGAAACATTGTGGATTTGTCGTTAACATTGATAATGCAACTTGCAAGGATGTATTACAGTTGATTTCTGTCATACAAAAAGTAGTAAGAGATAAATTTAACGTAGAACTTGAAAGGGAGATAAAGCTATTAGGAGAGGATTAGATGATAAAGCTAATAGGTGATTATCATACTCACACTATTTATAGTAGTGGTTTTAGAAAAGAAGGTAAACATGCAATAGGTACCATTAGAGATAATGCAGAAGCCGCTTTAGCTAAGGGACTTAGTGAAATTGCAATCACTGAGCATGGACCTGGACATTATCTTTATGGTGTTAGGAAAAAAAGAATTCCTCTTATGAAAAGTGAAATAGATAGATTAAATGAAGAATTTATACCTAAGGGATTAAAGATTTTACTTGGGATAGAGTCCAATTTAGTGGGGTTAGATGGAACTCTCGATGTAGATGAAAAACTCCTTAAATATATTGACTTCTTAATTATGGGATATCACTATGGTGCTACTCCAAAAACTTTAAAGGATGGTATAGGATTATATGTATTAAATCCAATATCTAAAATTTTTCATATAGGTAAGGAAAAAGCCAAGGAATTAAATACCAGAGCATATATAAAAGCCTTAGGGAAATATCCTATAAATATGATTTCTCATCCAGGATCTAAGGCAGTAGTTGATATTGTAGAATTAGCTAGGGAGGCTAACAAATATGGTACGGCTCTGGAGATAAGTGCAAAACATAGCCAATTATCTGTAGAAAGCATTAAACTTTTATTAGATATGGATGTCATTTATATGGTAAATAGTGATGCCCATAGACCAGAGGATGTTGGAAATGTTGAAAATGGAATAAGAAAAGCAAAAGAGGCAAATCTGCCTCTAGACAGAATAAAAAATATTGAGATAAACTAATGAGGTGTTTTTATGGAATTTTTATTGATTACTGGTATGTCAGGAGCTGGTAAATCTCAAGCAATGAAGGTAATGGAGGATATGAATTATTATTGTATGGATAATCTACCTCCTGCCCTTTTGGCGAAATTTGCGGAATTATGTTACAAATCTAGAAAAGATATAGATAAGGTAGCTGTAGTAGTTGATATTCGTTCTGGTGAATTCTTTGAACATCTCTTCAAAGGATTACAAGAACTAAATGATGGTGGAATGACACATAAAATTCTTTTCTTAGATGCAGCTGATAATGTATTGGTAAAGAGATATAAGGAGTTAAGGCGGCCTCATCCATTAAACCCAGAAGGAAGTATAATTGAAGGTATTAAAAAGGAAAGAGAACTTTTAGAGAATGTGAAGGGAAGAGCAGATTATATAATAGATACATCTAATTTGACTTTAAGCATGCTAAAAGAAGAGATGTCAAATATATTTCTAGAAGGAAAAGGATCAAGAAATATATCTCTTTCGGTAATTTCCTTCGGTTTCAAGCATGGGACATTATTAGATGGTGATTTGATATTTGATGTACGATTTATTCCAAATCCTTTCTATATTCAAGAGCTAAGAGAATATACAGGAGAAGATGAAAATGTAAGAGATTATGTATTTAAATGGCCTCAAACCAATATATTTATATCTAAGGTTATAGATATGTTGGAATTCTTGATTCCTCATTATACAAGAGAGGGAAAAACTCAATTGATTGTAGGCATAGGATGTACAGGAGGTGTCCATAGATCTGTGGCAATAGCTAATGAAATAGCTGACATATTGGAAACAAATGGTCATAGGGTAGCAGTAAGCCATAGAGACTATAGATTAAGATAAAGGGGAATATTTATGAGAAGTTTTAAAGTAGAGAAAGAATTATCCATGGAACCTAAATTTGTAGTCATAGGTGGTGGTACAGGACTTTCCATTTTATTGAGAGGACTTAAAAAACTTACATCTAATATTACAGCTATAGTTACTGTGGCAGATGATGGTGGAGGATCAGGTATACTTAGAGAGGATCTAGGAATGCTTCCTCCAGGGGACATTCGTTCTTGTTTATTGGCTCTGGCTAATACGGAGCCTACTATGGAGAAACTTTTACAGTATAGATTTACTGATGGGATACTAAAGGGTCAAAATTTTGGCAATTTATTTATAGCAGCTATGAATGAAATATATGGTAGTTTTGAGAAGGCAATAAAGGAGACAAGTAATGTATTGGCTGTAACTGGAAAGGTACTTCCTATGACTTTAGAAGACGTGAAGCTTTGCGCCGTTCTAGAAAATGGTGATATATTAAAGGGAGAATCCCATATCCCACTTGATGCAATGAGGGCTGGCAGCAGAATAGACTATATCTATACCGAGCCTAAGATATCTTACCCCTTAGATGAATCTGTGGAAGCAATTAATAATGCAGATTTAATAGTCCTTGGACCGGGAAGTTTATATACCAGTGTCATACCTAATCTTTTGGTGAACCATATAGTAGATACTATATATAATGCTAAAGCTCCAAAAGTATATATTACCAATGTAATGACTCAACCTGGAGAGACAGATGGATATGATGTATTAGACCATGTAAATGCAATACTAAAGCACAGTACATTAGATTTCTTAGACTATGTAATAGCAAATAAAGAAGAAATCCCTATAGATACTCTTGAGAAATATATAATGGATGGTTCTAAGCCAGTATTGATGGGATCAAATGATGAAAAGATATTAAAATCTAGAAATATAAAATTAATAGGTGAGAACTTAATAAATATTAGAAAAGATTATATTAGGCATGATAATATTAAACTTAGTAAACTATTAATGGAAATAGCTAAAAAAGAAAAATAAGCAAAATGCTTATTTTTTTCTTTTAGTAAGAATAGATTATGGAAAAATAAAACTATATATAACCATTTATTTTATATATGACTTTAGTCATATATAAAACATGACCCAAAATATTAATTGAGGTTGTAGAAATATTCTATATTTTCATATATACTATATGGGAATAGAGGAAGAGGTATATAGAGATTTAACAGCAAAAGAAATTATATAATTAATCTATTAACAATGGAATCGGAGGGATGATGGGATGGAGGCTGTGGAAGTTATTAATC
Organism: uncultured Tissierella sp.; assembly: GCF_902479755.1. Classification (NCBI taxonomy): domain Bacteria; kingdom Bacillati; phylum Bacillota; class Tissierellia; order Tissierellales; family Tissierellaceae; genus Tissierella; species uncultured Tissierella sp. The sequence goes on from NZ_CABSQO010000004.1 coordinate 24,500, forward strand.
TGACAAAGCATTATGAAACGGTTAAGGCAGTGGATGATATTTCTTTTAGAGTTGAAAAAGGAAGTATATGTGGAATACTTGGGCCAAATGGCTCGGGGAAAACTACAACTATTAAAAGCATTTGCAATTTAATAATTCCTGATAAGGGCGATATTAAGATATGTGGGAAAGACAACAAGAAGTCTACAAATCGAATTTCAGCCGTATTTGAAGGTACTAGAAATCTCTACTGGAGACTAACCCCAAGAGAGAACTTACGTTACTTTGCAGGTATAAGAGGATTGGGAGGAAAAAGACTAGAAAAAGACATAGATATGATATTAGATAGATTTAATTTGACAGATAAAAGAGATGTTATGGTAAACAACTTATCGAGAGGTATGCAGCAAAAGGTTGCTATAGCTATGACGTTAATCTGCAATACGGATGTTATTTTGCTAGATGAGCCCACTCTTGGTCTAGATGTCCAAAGTCATTCAGATATTAAGAATATTTTAATGGATATAACATCTGACTTAGATAAAACTATTTTGCTTAGTACTCACGATATGAATTTAGTTCAGGATATATGTGATTATGTAGTTGTTTTAAATAAGGGGAAAATAGTTGCAAAAGATAATATGGAAAATTTATTAAATATGTTTAAAACAATGACTTATGAAATTGTGCTTGCAGAAAGTCTCTCTGAAGAAAACAGGAATTTATTAATGAGATTAGATTATGGTTTTTATTTTATAAATAATGGATCCAAAATAGAAATAGATATATTGGATTTTCAAGATATATATAAAATCATAGAAGAATTAAAAAATATAAACATCCTTATAAAAGAGATAAAGCAAAAGGATATCAATTTTGAGAGAGTATATTTAAGTCTCACAGATGGGAAGGTGAGTTAATTGACTAAGTACTTTTATCTATTTAAAGTATCTATGGAAAAAACACTAAAGGAATTGAGCAGGTATAAGTTTAATACAATCTCAGACATTATAATCTTTTATGTACTCTTTATGGCAATGTTTCTAGGAGTTAAAAGTTTTGGTATAAATTTTGGCATTTCCCCTATAGATATGGGGAGTAGCTTAGAAGGATTTATAGTAGGATATTTTTTATGGACAATTATGTTGATGGCTTATTCAGGTGCTGCTTATGGCATAATACATGATGCTAATAGGGGGACATTAGAGCAGCTAAATATGTCAGGTATAAAGCTTTCAACTATAGTGACTGCAAGGAGTCTTTCTGATTTGTTAGTAAACTTGATAATTTCTATTGTTCTATTATTTATTATTATGGTGACAACCAATTATCAACTTGAGATAAAGATATTTTCAATTTTATTTCCTATATTTATAGGTATATTTAGTATATTAGGTATAGGGTTGATTTTTGGAGGCTTAGCACTTATTTTTAAAAAGATTCAATCTTTGCTAAATATAGTTCAATATTTTTTAATAGCTTTAGTTATGGTAAGTCCAGAAAATAAAATCATATACAATTTACTGCCTTTTAGACCTGCAGCAGATAAGGTTATGTTATCTATGAGGAAAGGATATTCACTTGTTGATTTCTCAATATATGATTATGGAATTATGGTAGGCAATTCTATTTTATATTTTAGTATAGGTTTATTAGTATTTAATAAATGTGTTAAATTGGCTAAAAGGAAAGGTTTGTTAGGTCAATATTAGAGCAAGAAGGATTATAAACCTATAAACTATACTGATAGTAAGATAGTATAAGATTGTTATTATAGAAATTCCTTGGATAAGAATTATATATCCAAGGAATTATTTGTTTTATCAATATTTAAGTTTTTCTTAAATGTAGCACTAGAAGTAAATTTGCTTATTTTTTCTTTTCTTCTATTAATCTAGATATTATATTTCCAGCACTTTTCTTAGTTAAGGTATCGTAATTTACTTGATAGTTTAACTCTCCAGCTAATTTTTTTATAGTTTCTACCTGTCTAGGAGTTGGAGGCTCTTCTTGATAAGTTGAATAGCCCTCTTCACCATCAGTCACAATAGAATCTTCAATAGATAACTCCTCTATCGCAGTCATCCCAACATTGGTTAGATCTCTAAGAACACGAGCTTTTGCACGAGTAGAAGCCATTCTAATTAAATGTGGAACCAAAGCTGAATTAACAGAATTAGGAGAAGCATCTCCTATATCCTGGAATCTTTCCTTATCAGTAGTAGCTACAGCTTTACATATGGCAGTCATATTATTTTCCTTAGTAGGTATCTGAATTATCTCAACCTCTATAGATATAAGATTTCTTTGATGAGCTAAATCAAGAAGCCCTTCATAGGTTACAAAAGACTTTCCTTGTAAATTTATAATAAATTTTTCATTTACAGTCATAATATCACCTCTCTAAATATATATTTCCCTTAGAAGAATAAAATAGTCATTTATAAGTGCCAGATGACACTGGGTAATTATGGCAATATTATATCATATAGTATACTGAAATTAGTAATAAGAGATAAGATAAATAATAGTGACATCTAGATTCACAAAGTGTATCATTCTTTTGTAAAAGAAATAGTGTCAATCAAGCTGGTATATAATTGTTTATATAAGAATAACAAGATATATTGGAATATGTCGAATCATGTCTGAATATGTCTAAAAGTTAGTCAAATCAATGGATTGACAGTTTTTTCAGTGGATGTTATACTGATTTTAGTAAAAATTTTGAAAAATATGAAATATAATGTCAATTTAAAGGTAAAGCAATAAATTATCTTAGCTCAAATGAATCAAGATAATTTATTACTTTAAAACTCTTATGAGAGATAATGTATTTGGATTAAGGACAAGCTAAAATTAATAATGTCTAACTTTTTAAACATTAGAAAGAAATTAATATGAATAATTGGTGTAGACTTTAGGAATAGGACTGTGTATAGATTGGGGATATTTAGAAATCTATAAATGATGATATTATCTTTATATGATTTTATGGACTGATAAAGGAGAGCTGAATATGAGAAAAAAGATAATATTTATTTTGCTAATACTTGTTGTGATATTACCAATTATTGGATGTGTTAAAGAGGTAAGCTTAGTAGAAACCAAAGAAGAGTATTTCACAATGTATACAAATGAAAATATCAGTATAAAAATATCCAATACAGTAAAAGACAATGAAGATATCTACAGCATCGTTTTAGAGGATTTACAAAAGATAGATGAATTTTCACCAATACATAATATAGAAATAGATATAGACGAGAAATATATTATACCTAAAATAGAAGATATCATTAAATGCAATAGCAATTTTGTAGAGACAAAAGAATTTAAAAAAGAACTTATAAAAAAATCCTATGATATATACGACAATTGGATATCAGAAGGATTATATGCAAAGATATATGATATAGAGGAAAAGGAAGTGGACTTTACTACATATTATTTAAACAATGAATTCTCATTATTTGGAGCAAGATTCTTTGAACCATTTTCATCAAAAAAAGAAATAGAAAATGTACAAGCTGCATCTATAGATTTAGTAGAGTATTTAATAAAAAAGGGTAAAAAAGAGGAATTACTGAAAAATCAGATAGATATATCAGATGTTGAAGAATGGGCTAAAGATAAGAATATAGACTTCTCCTATCAAAGAAGTATAGAGAGTTTAATGAATAGAATGGAAGTAAATAAAATAAAGCCAAATATTTTTTTAACTATAAATACAAAAGAAAATATTAATGGATTTATCATAGATATACAGACCATGGATGAACAATATGATACTGCTGAAAAGATTGAAGAATTTATATTGATGATGGATATAAACATAAAAAATATAAAGGAAGGAATAAAGGAAGATGCACCTAATTTTTATAATGACTATAGTGATGTAATAGAGAATGTTCCTAAGATATATTATTATTTTAATATGAACGAACAAACAAATCGTGCAGAGCCAGGGCAAGGAAAAATAAGGCTCAGAGATTTGCAGACTCAAGCACATGAATTCAACCATATATTAATGGCTGATCCTTTCTTGCAAAATGACATAAAGATTGATAACCCTAAATGGTTAGATGAAGGCATAGCAAATTATTTGGATATTGTATATTCGGATTCATTTATATTAGAAATAAAAAGAAGACACCATATAATATCTAATGTAAAGGCAAATGAGCATAAATTTAATGAGGAATCAAAAAAACTTGTTAATAGTCAGATTGAAATTTTTGAGAGAAATAATATAAATTTGAGTAATCCTGATAAAATTATGGAAAATAAAGATGAAAGAATAAAGATATCAACAATATTAGGCTCGATGGGAATAAAATTTTCTAAATCTATAACGGCTGAAGGATTAATTGAGGATACAGTTTATGTTTCAGGAGGTGAAAGTAGACCTGACCAAAAGCTATGGCCAATGGATAGAGGAAACTATATTAATTATTATGCTAACTTTAGTTTTGTAAATTATTTAATAGAAGAATATGGAGTGGAAAAACTTTTATATCTGAAGGTTGAAGATTTCAGTACATTAACCTATGAAGAATACTTTCAAAAAAGCTATGAAGAGCTTAAGGTTGATTGGATAGAGTATCTTAAAGAGAATATTAAAGCTATCGAATTGATACTTTGATATAAAAGCTGCAGAAAGGGGGTGCAAGAATGAAATCATTGAATGACATACTATGGAACAAGGATGGAGAAATAGGGGAAGAAAAAGGTAAAAATAATGAATATGTTTTAATGGGACAACCTCCTATGTTGACAGATAATTGTGGATGTCAATATGGATATCAAGACAGTCCTATAGGTGGAGGGGGATTTTCAAAAGGAGATAGATGGTGTTAGGGAAATAACTTTTAGGAAATCAAAATAGTGTAAATTAAAAACTGTAATTATAAAATGAATAAGAGGATAAGAATCAGCCTTTTATTCATTTTATATATTTACGGTTATAGATTTTAACCTTTTAAAATGGAGGAATTGTTATGCATTTTATAGACCATTCTACAATTATAAAGACAGATAGAAATGATGAATATATTCTAATAAATCTGTTAAATGGACTTTCAGATATACTGTCTAACAGGGATTTGAATGTAATAAAGGATTGGAAGCAATCTAATAAATATCAGTTTAATAATCAATATGAAAAGGAGTTATATAATGCTTTAGTAGAACGTAGGTATATTATGAGTAATATAGAGGAAGAGAAAAGATATAAAGAATCGCAGATTGAAAACCTTAAAAAAGATTATGAAAAGTCTAAAAATAATATTAAGGATATAGGCTTGGTATTGACATACGATTGTAATTTTGGTTGTAGTTATTGCTTTGAGTCAAATGTTAACAAGGATGAAAATACTTTAATGACAGAGGAGATGATTGATAGAATTGAAGACCTATTTCCTAATATAGAGAGTATCCTTTTATATGGAGGAGAACCTTTATTAGAAAAAAATATGGAGATTATTAAATACATAGTAAAAAAATATCCAAACAAGAAATATCGGATAATAACAAATGGATACAACATAGATAAGTATATTGATATATTGAAAAAAATTAGAATAGAATGGATACAAATTACTTTAGATGGAGATAGAAAAACTCATGATAGTTTTCGCTATCTAAAAGATAGCAAAACAGGAACATTTAGTAAGCTGATTTCTAATATTGATTTAGCAATAGAAAATGAAATACCAATAAAAATAAGGATGAATATAACTAATAACAATTATCAGGAGTGCTTAGAGCTTAGAGATAGATTAAAGAATAAGTATCAAAATAAAGGAACATTAAATTTTGAACTACAGCCTATATTCCAACTAGATGATAAAAGTAAAAACTTTTTAGAACCTATATTGTATTCTGTAAAAGAACATTCAGATAATACAATAAATAACTCCGGAATAAATTTTCAACAATCAATAATGGATGGACGACCAATTGAGTTGAAATTCAATAATTGTTCAGCAGAAACAAGTGCCAGACTAGTAGATGGTAAAGGAGATATTTACTCTTGTTTAGTATCAGTTGGCAATAAAAATGCAAGAATTGGTAAGTATTATCCCGAATTCCAATATTTTGAGGACAGTTTAATAAATAGGAACATATCAACAATTGAATCATGTAAAATTTGTAGATTTGCTTTGTTGTGCGGAGGGGGCTGCGGAAATTCAAATAGTAATATAGATAGTAACAATTACAGAGGAGAGTGTGGTTCTTTTATGAGAAAATTTGACCAATATATTAAAGCATTAGGCTATAACATACTTGAGGAAGTGATACTATGAAATTAAAGGATTTTAATATAAGCACAGATAATGAAAAAATTGTTCATTATAATTATGGAAGGTACATTATACTAGATTTAGTGACCTTGGATTATACTGTTATGGGCAAGATAGAATATAACCAATTACTAGAAGAATATAAAAGCTATTTAAGAAATAAAGATAATATAGCACTAAAAGAAATTAAAGAAGATTCTTTAGATAGTAAACAATTAGTTAATATAGTTCTCATAACTGGGTTTGATTGTAATTATAAGTGTACTTATTGTTATCAAAATAAATATAAAATCATAAAGGATAAATTAAAAGTAGATGATCTTTTAAAGATAAAGGAGTTTTATAATGTTCATGATAGTTATTTTGGTACAAATACAGTCATAGATACAATAAACCTTATGGGAGGAGAACCTTTCCTAGATAATAATTTAGAACTTATAGATGGAGTATTTGAGAATTTCTCAAATTCTAAAATATCATTTACTACAAATGGTGCTAATATAATGACATATAAATTAATAATTGAGAACAACAAAAATAATATTGAAAAGGTAATACTCTCTGTAGACGGAGAAAAAAGTTTGCATTTAAAACACAGGAAAGCTATAAAAGATAAATATTATGACAATATATGGGAAGGACTAGAATTTTTACTTAGGAATGATATTGAAGTCGATATTAACGCAGTATATCATCCAGAAGACAGTGCCGAATATATAAGTTTTTTTGATAAATTAGAGAAGTATGGTTGGCTAGAAAATAAATTTTCTGTAGGTTTTACCTTAGATATAACTAAGACTGATTATAATGATGAGGATAATAGTTATTTAAATACTGTAAAACATACATTTAAAAATATTTTAGACTCAGATAATAGAACTCAATATATCGGTCAAAACTTTATTAATTACAATATATCTACTATGTATAATATGATTAAACAACGAGACAAGATAGAGCCGTATAAGTCTTGTGAAGCTTGTAGTAAACCTTCGTATACCTTTTTACCGACAGGGGATGTTGTAGTTTGCCTAGGATCAAATAATTCTAAATTTAAGGTAGGGACGTATAAACCAGAGATAACGATAAATAAGGAAAATATTAAAGAACTTAATAATAGGGATATACGTACTATGAATAAATGCAGTGATTGTGAATATAAATATTTTTGCAAAGGTGGATGTGTTGCAAAAGCTTTAAATGATAGTGGAAAGCTAGATGCAACTTATTGTGGTAGATGGAAGGAAGAAAATTATAAAGAATCTTTGGAAGATGTTTTAGATCAATTAATAAAAGAGGAAATTATAAATAATAAATAAGAATTGGAGAATTTGATATGAAAATAATTGATAATTGTGTATGTACTTACAGTACAACATTGGATTCATATATCATAATTAATACGATTAATGGACTCATAGACCAAATAGATTTTCAAGAAAAGGAAATATTCCATAAGTGGTATTTGTTAGACGATATAGAACCAAACAATGAATATGAAAAAAGCTTTTTTGATAGTTTGCTAGAGAGGGGATATATAATAGATAACAAACATAAAGAGGAAACAGTAAAAATGGATGTTATAAAACAAATATTAAAAAATTGGCAAGCAAGTCCTTATTCAATAGGTATTGTACCAACTTATGAGTGTAATTTTAGATGTTCTTACTGTTATGAAAATCATTCATTACATGAGAATATGGAGGTAATAACAGAAGAACAAATAGATATTATAAAAGCTTCATATAAAAATATTCATGATATTTCAATTTACGGAGGGGAACCTTTATTACCTAGAACTAAGAGCATCATACCTTATATATTAAAACAATTCGATAACTATCCAATTACAATAATAACCAATGGATACTACTTAGATGAATTCGTTGAAATGTTTGATAATAAGGAAAATTTAAGTTTCCAAATTACTTTAGATGGCGATAAAGAATATCATGATAGAATTAGACATAGAATATGCGGTGGCAGTACATTTGATAAGATTGTTGATAATATAGATATTATGCTGCAAAAAAATCATAGAATTTATATAAGGATGAACATATGCAGGGAAAATTTACAATATGTACAAGCCTTGATCAGTTTTTTTGAAAGCAAATTTTCAGAATTTAAAGATGCGATAGCATTTAGTTTTGATGTTATTACACAAATAAAAGAAATAGATAAAGAATATATATTTATTTGGTTAAAAGATAATTATAAGATTCTTTCAAAGGTTTTTAGGATAAATGCTAATTTTAATCGCTGTAATATTTTTAGGGCTCTAGGAGAAAGAAAACCAATAGAGCTAAGAACTAATTATTGTAATTCCGAAACAACTTCAAGGGTGTTTGATCCCTATGGAAAGGTATATTCTTGTATGATGACAGTAGGAAGAGATGAGGAAGCAATAGGATATTACTCATACTTAGAAGGTATATCGATCAATAAAGAAAGTGATATCCTAAATAGAAGTATTTTATCTATTGAGGAATGTAATGATTGTAAATTGTCTTTATTATGTGGTGGGGGATGTGCTTATGAAAAATATGAGGTGAATAAGACTATACATGCTCCAAATTGTGATTATATAAAAAGAATATTAGAAAAAGTTATATAGGAGAAAATGAATTTGTTATATATAAGAAAAAGCTTAACCTTATTAGATAAATACAAAAACAGATATTTAATAATTAAAATAACAAATATTTTTATAAATATAATAGCTTTAATAGAGGCGTATTTTATAAGCATTATTGTAACCTCAATCATTCAAAACAAAATATCTTTATTTAAAAGATACCTTCTGTTCTTTCTAATATATTATTTAATATTTCGTGTTATTAATTATTTGCTAGATACTCTATCTGCAAAATTAATTGTTAGAATAAACAATAATGTTAAAAAAACAATATTTTATAGTTATTTTAGTCATTTTCAATATAGTAGTGACTATAATTCTGCTAAATTGAACAATGTGTTTTTAAATGATTATAATACACCCGTAGACTATTTAAATTGTTTATTTAATTATTTATCAGAGATTATAATTTTAATATCCATGTTGTTTATATTAATTAGGCAAAATATTCTATTTCTTTATACTGTTTTATTAGTGATTCCTATAATATTTATTAATATGTATTATGCAAAGAAAATAAAGGCATTTAATAAAATAGACTACTATTATTCAGATTTAGTTTTAGGTATTGTAAAAAAAGTCACTAATGGAATATATGAAATTGCTTCTAATGAAAAAATTAAAAGCTTTATTACCGATGATTTTGATAATTGTATTGATAAAAAGATTTTAAATGTTGATGAATTAAATAAAAGTAAAATAAATTTACAATATCTAATGGAGCTTGTAATAAAGGCAAATATATTTTTATTTTATGCATTAGCTGGAGCATTGGTATTTAAAAAACAACTTAACCCTGAGATTTTTATGTTTTTATCATTCTATATTCAAAAGGTACTAATGAGTATTATAAATATAACTGGTATTATACCATCTATACAAAGATATCATTTAAGCTTGGACAGAGTATTTGAAATAATAGAGAAAAACCAAATATTTGAACATGATGAAAAAAACAAATTATCACTTAATTTTATTAATAAATTAGAAATAGAAAAAGCTGAATTTAAAATAGGTGAGTCATGTATATTAGAAAATATTGATTTGCATTTGAATAAGGGAGAACATATATTGATTGAAGGTGAGAATGGAAGCGGTAAATCAAGTCTAATAAAATTAATATCATTACAGTATCCTTTGACGGAAGGTAGTTATTTAATTAATGATAAGAAGTATAGTGACTATAAATCCAAAGATATTATGAGAAATATAAGTATTTCCAGTCAAAAACCAGTCATCTATCCTTTATCAATAAAAGATAATATTTTATATGAAATTAATGATACTAGTTATAATCTAAATGAGATATTGATGGATTTTGATTTATTTGACTATATAGAGAAGCTGGAATCAGGTATAGACACTTTTATAGATGAAAACTATGAATTATCTGGTGGTCAAAAAAAGAAAATAGAGTTAATAAGATGTTTGACTAAAGATGCATCTATATATATTTTAGATGAACCTCTTGCAAATTTAGACCATAAGTTTGAGGCGAAATTTGACTATATATTAAACAAATACTTAAGAGATAAAACCGTTATAATGATTGAACACGGAGGATACCGTTCTAACTTTTTTGACAGATATCATAAATTTATAGATGAAAAATTAGAGGTGAGTAATGGATAATATATTGATAATAGTGGATTTAGAAGCAATTATAGGAATTGAAGATTTATGTGATGAGGAGACTAATGAAAAGCTATTGTATAAGGAAATTTCAACAATAGTAGATTCCATACCTAGTAGTATTAATATATATTTATGTTATAGTCATAACGATGGAATTTTACCAGACTCAGTCAAAGAGTTAAATAGAGATATAAATATAGTTGAAAAGATTAAAAACATCGATTTTAATATCAAATACAATATGGCATTCTTAATAGGATTTCATGGTAAAAAAAGCGATAAATGCAGATTCCCTCATACATTTAGGTCGGAAATTGATGAATTACTACTAGGAGGAAAAGAAGTAGGAGAAATAGAAATGATAGTTAATCTACTGTCCTACCATAATATTCCTGTTTCACTGATAAGTACTGAGTGTGAAGTAATTAACTACTTAAATTATAATTGTATATACCATGATATAAATGGAGAAGATGATATTTTAATTTATGAAAGATTAAAAAATGATGTAATAAATGCAGTCAATAGTAAGCCAGATGTACTAAGATTTGATGGCTCAGAAGTAAAGATTTTTTTTAACCAACATGTTTTAAATATGATAAAAGAATTAATGCTATGTATAAAGACCTCTTTTAAAGATACTATTGATTTTTTTAATTATTTGCCTAATTTACATATACCTTTGAATTATATTATAAAAAGAGATATGGAGATTATGTATCAAAATATATTCAAGTATAAGCCTGAATCATTAGCTGTAATAAAGGATGAACATATTAAAAAATTATTAAATAAAAATATTGATGAGTTAAGTCATATGGACCTATATGAGATATTAAAGTGTTTTCTTAGTTTATGTGAAGGAGATAAGGATGAATAAAAAAATCTTGATAATCTTACTAGTGGTTATAATTACATTATTCAGCAATGGATGTAGTAATAAAATAAACTTAGTAGAAACTATAGGAGAACATTTTACAACATATACAGATGAGAATATCAGCATAAAAATATTCAATAAAGTAAAAGACAATGAAAATATCTATAATACTATTTTAGAAAATTTACAAAAAATCAACGGATTTTCACCAATAGATAAGATAGAAATAGATATAGATGAGAAATACGTTATCCCTATAGTGGAAGATAGTATTAAATGTAATAGCGATTTAGCAGAGACAGAAGAGTTTAAAAAGGAACTTATAAAAAAATCCTATGGAATATATGATAATTGGATATCAGAAGGACTATATGCAAAGATATATAATATAGAGAAACTAGAAGTAGATAATATAAAATCAGCATCAATAAATTTAGTGGAGTATTTAATAAAAAGGGGGAAAAAAGAAGAATTACTGAAAAACCAAATATATATTTAACTATAAATACAAAGGAAAGTATTAATGGATTTATCATAGATATACAGACTATAGATGAACCATATGATACTGCAAAGAAAATTGAAGATAATATATTAAGATTTGATATAAATATAGAACGAATTCGAGAAGGAATAAAGAAAGACGCACCTAATTTTTATAATGACTATAGTGATGTAATAGAAAATGTCCCTAAGATACACTATTATTTTAATATAAATGAAAAGATTAATCTTGCAGAAATATAACAAGGGAAAATAGCTCTTAAAAGTTTACTAGCCCAAGCACATGATATATAGTCATATATTAATAGTAGATTCTTTTTTAAATAACAACATAGTAATAAATAAACCTATATGGCTAGATGAAGGTATGGCAAATTATTTGGATATTTCATACACAGATTCATCTAAATTTATAATAGAGGAAATGCTCAGTGAAGTATTAGAGGCAAAAAAAGATGAGGATAAATTAATCGAAGAAGAAAAAGTCTTTTTTGATAATATGATTAAAATTCTTGAGGAAAATAATATAGATTTAAGTAATCTAAATAAAGTAATGAGAGATAAGGAAGGAAGAATGAAGGTATCCACAATATTAGGTACAATGGGAATAAATTTTTCAAAATTCGTGATGCCAGAAGGTATACCAATAGATGTAGTTGGATTTAGTATAAGTTCTCAAAATGCATGACCTATGGGAAAGGGAAATTATGTTAATTATCGTACTAATCAAAGTTTTGCAAATTATTTAATACAGGAATATGGGTTAGAAAAACTTTTATATCTAATGGTTGAAGATTTTAATACATTGATCTATGAAGAATACTTTGGTAAAAGCTATGAAGAACTTAAGGTTGATTGGATAGAGTATCTGAAAAAGAATATTAAAGCTATCAAATTGATACTTTGATATAAAAATTTCAGAAAGGGGGTGCAAGGATGAAATCATTGAATGATGTATTATGGAATAAAGATGGAGAAATAGGAGAAGAAAAAGGGAAAAATAACGAGTATCAACCAATGGGAGAACCTCCTATGTTGACAGATAACTGTGGATGTAAATATGGTATTGGAGAATGTACTTTTAACAAGTCTTTTGGACTCCAAGTAAACTGCTTCTAGCTAAGAAACTAATCATAGTTATTAAATGAATAAAGGTGTATTTACACCTTTATTCATTTGAAACTAGTCAGTGAATGAATATTATTAAAAAAGAGTAATCATTTATTTGAAAGACTATGTTAAGGAGAAAATAAGATGAATAAAAAAATATCATTGGTATCATTAATACTTATTCTTATATTATTCACAAATGGATGTGCTAAAGAGATAAGTCTAGTAGCAAATAAAGGAGAATATTTCACAATGTATTCAAATGACAATATCAGTGTAAAGATATCTAATACAGTGAAGGACAAAGAAAATGCCTATAGCACTGTACTAGAAGATTTACAAAGAATCAATGGATTTTCACCAATACATAAGATAGAAATAGATATAGATGAAAAGCATGTTATACCTAAAATAGAAGGTAGTATTAAATGTAATAGTAGCTTTATAAATACAGAGGAATTTAAAAAAGAGCTTATAAAAAGATCCTATGATATATACGACAATTGGATATCAGAAGGACTATATTCAAAGATATATGATCTAGAGAAAAAGGAAGTGGACTTTATTGCATATTATTCAAATAATGAGTTTTCATTATATGGAGCAAGATTCTTTGAACCATTTTCATCGAAGGATGAGATAGAAAACATTAAGTCTGCATCAGTTGATTTAGTGGAGCATCTAATAAAAAAGGGTAAAAAAGAGGAATTATTGAAGAATCAAGTAGAAATAGCTGATATTAAAGAATGGGCAAAGGACAAGAATATAGACTTATCTTATCAAAGAAGTATAAATAGTCTAATGAACAGGATGGAAGTCAATAAACTAAAACCAAATATATATTTAACTTTAAATACAAAGGAAGAAATCAATGGATTTATCATAGATGTATTAGCTATGGATGAACGGTATAAAACTGCTAAAATTGTTGAGGATTTTATACTTATGATGGATGCAAATGTAAAAAATATAAAAGAAGGAATAAAAAAAGATGCACCTAATTTTTACAATGACTATAGTGTTGCAATAGAAAATGTTCCTAAGATACATTATCATTTTGATATAAATGCAGATATTGATTTCGCAGAAATGGGACAAGGCAGAATAGTTCTTAAAAATTTATCAGCCCAAGCACATGAATATAGTCATATATTAATAGTAGATTCTTTTTTAAATAACAACATAGTAGTAAATAAACCTATATGGCTAGATGAAGGTATGGCAAATTATTTAAGTATTGCTTATTCAGAGTCGTTTAAGTCTGCAATAGAAGGTACGCTTCGTTTAATATTAGATGCAAAAGAAAATGAAGATAAGTTGAATGAGGAAGAAAAGATATTAGCCGATAAATGGTATAAGATTTTTATGGCTAACAATATAGAGTTAAATAATCTAACTGAGAATAAGAATGAAAAAATAAAGGTGTCTACAATAGCAACTACAGTGATGACAGATTTATCGAAGCTTGAGGACTCAGGAGCTTTTCAAAAAGGAGCAGTTTTTTTAAAAGGTCAAGAAAGAATTGACCAAAAACTATGGCCAATGGGTAAGGGTAATTATATTGACTATCATGACAATCAAAGTTTTACAAATAGCTTAATACATGATTATGGATTAGAAAAACTTTTATATCTAATGGTTGAAGATTTCAGTACATTGACCTATGAGGAGTATTTTGGTAAAAGCTATGAAGAACTTAAGGTTGATTGGATAGAGTATCTTAAAGAGAATATTAAAGCTATCGAATTGATACTTTGATATAAAAGTTGCAGAAAGGGGGGCAAGGATGAAATCATTGAATGATATACTATGGAATAAAGATGGAGAAATAGGAGAGGAAAAAGGGAAAAATAACGAGTATCAACCAATGGGAGAACCTCCTATGATAACTGATAATTGTAAATGTCTGTATAGTGCTAGCCCGATGACGGCATTTTTCATGACGAAAATTTTGTGATTAAGAATCTGGTTATTAAATGAATAAAGGTGTTAAACTTACCTTTATTCATTTGAAATTAGTCCTTGAATGAATATTGTTAAAAAAAGTAATCGTTTATTTGAAAACCTATGTTAAGGAGAAAATAAGATGAATAAAAAAATATCATTAGTATCGTTAATGCTTGTTTTCGCATTATTCACTAATGGATGCAGTCAAGAAGTAAGCTTGATAGAAACAACAAAGGATTATGTTACCATCTATTCAAATGACAACATTAGTATAAAAATATCTAATACAGTGAAAGACAATGAAAATATCTATAATACTATTTTAGAAAGTTTACAAAAAATCAACGAATTTTCACCAATAGAAAAGATAGAAATAGATATAGATGAGAAACACGTTATACCTAAAGTAGAAGATAGTATCAAATGTAATAGTAGCTTTATAGATACAGAAGAATTTAAAAAAGAACTTATAAAAAAATCCTATGGAATATATGATAATTGGATTTCAGAAGGACTTTATGTAAAGATATTTGAAGTGGATACAAAGGAAATAGAATTCTCCAAGTACTATGAAACTCATGAGTTCTCATTATTTGGAGCAAGATTTTTTGAACCATTTGCATCTAAGGATGAAGTAGAAAATGTGCAAGCTGCATCAATTGATTTAGTTGAGTATCTAATAAAAAAGGGGAAGAAAGAGGAATTATTGAGAAATCAAGTATACATATCAGATATTGAAGAATGGGGTAAGGACAAAAATATAGATTTATCTTATCAAAGAAGTATAGAGGGCCTAATGAACAGGATGGAAGTAAATAAATTAAAGCCAAATATATATTTAACTATAAATACAAAGGAAGATATTAATGGATTTATTATAGATATACAGACTATAGATGAACAATATGATACTGCTAAAAAGATAGAAGAGTTTATAGTGATGATGGATGTAAATATAAAAAATATAAGAGAGGGAATAAAGAAAGATGCACCTAATTTTTATAATGAATATAGTGATGCGATAGAAAGTGTTCCTAAGATACATTATTATTTTGATAATAGATTAGAGGCAGATGGAGGAGCAGTAACAGAAAAAGGAATAGTAAATCTCAGAGACCTAATTGCTCAAGCACATGAATTCAGTCATATATTAATAATGGATTCTTTTTTAAATAATAACATAGTAGTAAATAAACCTAGATGGCTAGATGAAGGTATAGCAAATTATTTCGATTTTATATATTCAGACAGTTATAAATTTAAGATAGAAGGTATTTATGCTAATATCTATAGTAATGATTTAAGGTCTGAAGAAAAACTTACTGAACATGAAGAAAATCTAATAAATAATATTAATACTATATTTCAGGCTAATAATATGGATTTAAGTAATACCACGGAAATTATGACAAATAAAAGTGAACGAATTAAAATATGCCATATATGGTTCTCTTCTGTTTTAAAACATGCAGAAGTTACGGGTTCTGAATCATCGATAAAAGATACTGTTTTTATTTCAGGAGAGCCAAGCAATCCTAAACAAAAATCATGGCCTATGGGCAAAGGGAATTATATTAATTATCACGCTAATTTTAGCTTTACAACTTACTTAATTGAGGAATACGGGTTAGAAAAGCTTTTATACCTAATGGTTGAAGATTTCAGTACACTGACCTATGAAGAGTACTTTGGAAAAAGCTATGAAGAACTTAAGGTTGATTGGATAGAGTATCTGAAAGAGAATATTAAAGCTATCGAATTGATACTTTAATATAAAAATTTCAGAAAGGGGGTGTAAGGATGAAATCATTGAATGATGTACTATGGAATAAAGATGGAGAAATAGGAGAAGAAGGGAAAAATAACGAGTATCAACCAATGGGAGAACCTCCTATGTTGACAGATAATTGTGCATGCCAGTATGTTGGTTGTGGTCTCTTTGAGTCTGGAGTATATGCAGGGGGCTGTATTTAATAAATAAGGAAACTAAAATGATGTAACTTAAAAACTAAAATAAAATGAACAAAAAGATTGAAATCTAATCTTTTGTTCATTTTATATAGTCATAATATTAATTTTCAAGGGGTTATATAATATGAGAAAAAAGATAATATTTATTTTGCTAATACTTGTTGTAACATTATCAATCATTGGATGTGCTAAAGAGGTAAGCTTAGTAGAAACTAAAGAAGAGTATTTCACAATGTATTCAAATGATAATATCAGTGTAAAGATATCTAATACAGTGAAGGACAAAGAAAATGCCTATAGCACTGTACTAGAAGATTTACAAAGAATCAATGAATTTTCACCAATACATAATATAGAAATAGATATAGATATAGATGAAAAGCATGTTATACCTAAAGTAGAAGGAAATATTAAATGTAATAGTAACTTTATAAATACAGAGGAGTTCAAAAAAGAACTTATAAAAAAATCCTATGATATATATGATAATTGGATTTCAGAAGGACTTTATGCAAAGATATTTGAGGCAGATATGGAATTCCTAGAGTTTTCTAAATACTATGAAGCTCAAGATTTCTCACTTTTTGGAGCGAGATTTTTTGAACCATTTTCATCAAAGAATGAAATAGAAAATATTAAATCTGCATCAGTTGATTTGGTAGAGTATCTGATAAAAAATGGTAAAAAAGAAGAATTACTGAAAAATCAAGTATACATATCAGATATAGAAGAATGGGCAAATGATAAGAATATAGATTTATCCTATCAAAGAAGTATAGAGAGTCTAATGAACAGGATGGAAGTGAATAAACTAAAACCAAATATATATTTAACTATAAATACAAAGGAAAGCGTTAATGGATTTATCATAGAACCAAGAACTATGGACGAACAATATGATACTGCTGAAGAACTGGAAGATTTTATACTTAAGATGGATACAAGTATAAAAGGCATAAAAGAAGGAATAAAAAAAGACGCTCCTAATTTCTATAATGACTATAGTACTGTAATAGAAAATGTTCCTAAGATACACTATTATTTTGATAATAACACAAAGACACAAGGAGGTGCATTTTCAGGAAAAGGAATGATTGAACTTAAAAGCTTAAGCGCTCAAGCACATGAATTCGGTCATATATTAGTTACAGACTCTCTTTTAAAGAATAATATACCAATAGATAATATGCCCAAATGGCTAAATGAAGGTATAGTGAACTATTTGGATATGGCATATTCTGGACTTATTGCAAAAGAGATAGTAAGTGATTTGTTAGAGGCAAGAAAAGACGACACAGTAAAAGAAATATATTATGATTATGATAAGGTTATCGAGGTTCTTGAAATAAATGATATAGATTTAAATGAGATAGATAAGATAATAAAAGATAAAGATGAGAGAATAAAAATTGTTAATATAGTACTTATAGATGCAATAAAACTTATAAAAGATAAAGGATCGGAAATACTTGTTGTAGGTACAGTTTTCGTTAAAGATGGATACAATACCAATCAAACATTAAGGCCGATGGATGAAGGAAATTATATTGATTATCATTTAAATCAAATTTTCACTAACTATTTAATAAATGAATATGGACTAGAAAAGCTTTTATACCTAATGGTTGAAGATTTCAGTACACTGACCTATGAAGAGTACTTTGGAAAAAGCTATGAAGAACTTAAGGTTGATTGGATAGAGTATCTTAAGGAGAATATTAAAGCTATCGAATTGATACTTTGATATAAAAGTTGCAGAAGGGGGGGCAAGGATGAAATCATTGAATGATATACTATGGAATAAAGATGGAGAAATAGGAGAGGAAAAAGGGAAAAATAACGAGTATCAACCAATGGGAGAACCTCCTATGATAACTGATAATTGTAAATGTCTGTATAGTGCTAGCCCGATGACGGCATTTTTCATGACGAAAATTTTGTGATTAAGAATCTGGTTATTAAATGAATAAAGGTGTTAAACTTACCTTTATTCATTTGAAATTAGTCCTTGAATGAATATTGTTAAAAAAAGTAATCGTTTATTTGAAAACCTATGTTAAGGAGAAAATAAGATGAATAAAAAAATATCATTAGTATCGTTAATGCTTGTTTTCGCATTATTCACTAATGGATGCAGTCAAGAAGTAAGCTTGATAGAAACAACAAAGGATTATGTTACCATCTATTCAAATGACAACATTAGTATAAAAATATCTAATACAGTAAAAGACAATGAAAATATCTATAATACTATTTTAGAAAGTTTACAAAAGATTAATAGATTTTCTCCAATACATAATATAGAAATAGATATAGACGAAAAGCACGTTATACCCAAAGTAGAAGATAGTATTAAATGTAATAGTAGTTTCGTAGAGACAAAAGAATTTAAAAAGGAGCTTATAAAAAGATCCTATGGTATCTATGATAATTGGATATCAGAAGGACTTTACGGAAAGATATTCGATGTAAACAAAAAGGGCATAGAGTTCTCTAACTATTATAAAAACCATGAATTTTCATTATTTGGAGTGAGATTCTTTGAACCATTTATATCTAAAGAGGAAGCAGAAAATGTGCAAGCTGCATCAATAGATTTAGTAGAGTATCTGATAAAAAATGGTAAGAAAGAAGAATTATTAAAGAATCAAATATATATATCAGATATAGAGGAATGGGCAGAGGAAAAGAATATAGACGTATCCTACCAACAAAGTATAGATAGTCTAATGAATAGAATGGAAGTAAATAAACTAAAACCAAATATATATTTAACTTTAAATACAAGGGAAGAAATCAATGGATTTACCATAGATATAAATACTATGGATGAGCAATATGATGCTGCAAAGAAAATTGAAGATGCCATATTAAAATTTGATACAGATATAGTACGAATTAGAGAAGGAATAAAAAGAGATGCACCTAATTTTTATAGAGATTATAGCCATGTAATAGAAAATATGCCTAAGATACACTATTATTTTGATATAGATGCATTGATTAATTCGGCAGAAACTGAAAAAGATATAGTTCTTAAAAGTTTATTAGCACAAATACATGAACATAATCACATATTAATAGGAAATTATTTCAAATCTAAGAAGAATAACAATTCGATAAGACCACTTTTGTGGCTAAATGAAGGCCTAGCAAATTACTTAGATGTTGCATATACAGATTCAGCTGAATTTATAACAGAAGATATGCTTAAAACAATTTTATATGCTAAAGAGAATGATAATAAATTAGATGAAGAAGCAAAAGAATTTATTGAAATTATGTTTAAAGTGCTTAAGGAAAACAATATAGAAGTAAATAATCTAAATAAAGTAATGAAAGATAAGGATGGAAGAATAAATGCAACTACAATAATAAGCACGATGGGGGTAAAGTTTGGAAAATTTATCATGCCAAAAGATATACTAATAGATGTAGTTGGATTTGATATAAGTTCTCAAAATGCATGGCCTATGGGGGCGGGAAATCATATTAATTATCGAGCCAATCAAAGCTTTACAAATTATTTAATACAGGAATATGGATTAGAAAAACTTTTATATCTAATGGTTGAAGATTTCACTACACTGACCTATGAAGAATACTTTGGTAAAAGCTATGAAGAACTTAAGGTTCATTGGATAAAGTATCTGAAAGAGAATATTAAAGCTATCGAATTGATACTTTGATATAAAAATTTCAGAAAGGGGGTGCAAGGATGAAATCTTTGAATGATGTACTATGGAATAAAGATGGAGAAATAGGGGAAGAAGGGAAAAATAACGAGTATCAACCAATGGGAGAACCTCCTATGTTGACAGATAGTTGTGCATGTAAGTTTATGCCAGGAGTATATGCATCAGGTGCAACTAAATTTTGTGATTAGAAAAGAAATTCTAGAAAATCGAAATAATGTAGATTAAAGGCTGTAATTGTAAAATGAACAAAAGGTTAAGTTATAACCTTTTGTTCATTTTATATAGTCATAATATTAAATTTTAAGGGGTTATATAATATGAGAAAAAAGGCATCATTGATTCTGTTAATATTTGTTTTTATATTATTCACTAATGGATGTGTTGAAGAAGTAAGCTTAATAGAAACTAAAGGAGAATATTTTACAACCTATGAAAATGATAACATTAGCATAAAGATATATAATGCAGTGAAGGAAAAGGAAAATATATATAATACCATATTAGAAGACTTACAAAAAATCAACGGGTTTTCACCAATAAATAATATGGGAATAGATATAGACGAGAAATATATTATGCCTAAGATAGAAGATAGTATTAAATGCAATAGTAGCTTTATAGATACAAAGGAATTTAAAAAAGAACTTATAAAAAAATCCTATGATATATACGATAATTGGATTTCAGAAGGACTTTATGTAAAGATATTTGAAGTGGATACAAAGGAAATAGAATTCTCCAAGTACTATGAAACTCATGAGTTCTCATTATTTGGAGCAAGATTTTTTGAACCATTTGCATCTAAGGATGAAGTAGAAAATGTGCAAGCTGCATCAATTGATTTAGTTGAGTATCTAATAAAAAAGGGGAAGAAAGAGGAATTATTGAGAAATCAAGTATACATATCAGATATTGAAGAATGGGGTAAGGACAAAAATATAGATTTATCTTATCAAAGAAGTATAGAGGGCCTAATGAACAGGATGGAAGTAAATAAACTAAAGCCAAATACATTTTTAACTTTAAATACAAAGGAAGATATTAATGGATTTACCATAGATATACAGACTATAGATAAACAATATGATACTGCTAAAAAGATAGAAGATTTTATACTGATGATGGATGTAAATGTAAAAAGCATAAGAGGGGGATTACAGAAAGATGCACCTAATTTTTATAACGACTATAGTGACGCAATAGAGAATGTTCCTAAGATACATTATTATTTTAATAATAATTTAGAGATAAATGGTACAGAAGTAGGGAACGGGAGAATACAACTTACAGATCTAAATATCCAGGCACATGAATACGGACATATATTAATAGTAGATTCTTTTTTAAAGAATAATATAAAGATAGATAAACCTCTATGGTTAGATGAGGGTATAGTAAATTATTTGGATGTTGCATATTCAGGCAGCTTTAAACTTAGATTAGAAAGTATGCATGATAACATCATTAGAAATAAGTCAATATCTGGAAAATTTACTGAATATGAAAATCTAATAAATAATGTTAATACTATATTTCATGCTAACAATATAGATATAAGTAATCCCATGAAAATTATGAAAAATAAAAGTGAACGAATCAAGGTATGCCATATATACTTCTCTACTGGTTTAAAACATTCAGAAGTTTATTTTGAACCTTCAATAAAAGATACAGTTTCTATTTTAGGAGAGTCAAGTAACCCTTCATGGCCTATGGGCAGAGGAAATTATATTAATTATCACGCTAACTTTAGTTTTACAGCTTATTTAATCGAGGAATATGGATTAGAAAATCTTTTATATCTAATGGTTGAAGATTTTAGTACATTGACTTATGAAGAGTATTTTGGTAAAAGCTATGAAGAACTTAAGGTTGATTGGATAGAGTATCTTAAAGAGAATATTAAAGCTATCGAATTGATACTTTGATATGAAAATTATTAAAGTTATATAAATCTTATACCATAGCAAAAAAACAAACCCCAATTAATTTAGGGTTTGTTTTTTACTTATGCTTATTTAGCTAAATAAGCTATTCCAAGTTTTATTGTATTTTCAATTGCTTCAATATGAGTTCTTTCAAAACTATGAGAAGCATCAACTCCAGGGCCGATTAAACCAACTTTAAAATCATATCCTGCTCTAAGAGCTGCTGAACCATCAGACCCATAGAATGGATAGATATCTATTTTATAGTTTATCTCTTCTTCTTTAGCTAAATCAATAAGTCTCTTTCTAAGCTCAAGGTCATATGGGCCAGTGCTATCCTTAGCACAAATTGTAACTGAGAATTCATCTGATGTCTGACCTTCTCCAGGAGCTGCCATGTCTATTGCTATAAATTCAAAGGTTTTTTCTGGTATAGAAGCAGATGCACCATGACCAACTTCCTCATAAGTAGATATAAAGAAATTAGTTGTATAATTAGGTGTGATATTATTATCCACTAAATGCTTAGCTATACCAAGTATAGATATAACTCCAGCCTTATCATCTAGATGTCTTGATTTTATAAAACCTGATTCAGTGACGGCTACTCTTGGGTCAAAGTATACAAAATCTCCTACATTTATGCCAAGCTTTAGAGTATCCTCCTTAGAAAAAACCTTTTCATCTATTCTTATTTCCATATTATCAGAATTTCTTTCTATGGTTTTAGTTCCTTCACCATGGACATGAGATGAAGCCTTAGTGGTCATTATAGTGCCAGTATAAGTTTTTCCATCTAAGGTTTCAACAGTTACATGTTCACCCTCTATGGTGTTCCATACATAGCCACCTAATTGAGTAATCTTAAGTCTTCCATTTCCTTTTATTTCCTTTACCATACCGCCTAAAGTATCCACATGACCAGATAATGTTACTTCTTTATCCTTGTTCTTTCCTTGTATAGTGGCAATTAAAGCACCTTTTGTAGTTCGTTTTGTTACTATTCCCAGTTCTTTGAATTTTTCTTCTACAAATGATACAGCTTTTTCTGTGTTTCCAGTAGGACTTGGAATTTTTAGTAATTCTTCTAAATTTTTAACTATATATTTCATATTATAATGCCCCCTTTTTTAATATATCTATGTATATATTATATTGACATTATAATTATAAGTCAAAATCATTTAGCAAATCTAGGAATAATATAGTATAATTAAATTAGTATGTTTTTAGGGAATAATCTAATTAATATATTGGGAGTTGGTTTCAATGATTGAAGAAGTAAGTTCTGGAGGTGTTGTGATATTTGGCAATACCATATTGCTATTAAAGAAATTTAATGGAGATTGGGTATTACCTAAAGGTAGAGTAGAAAAAAATGAGAGTATAAAGGATGCTGCCTTAAGAGAAGTATTAGAAGAATCTGGCGTAAAGGCTGAGGTAGTTAGATATATAGGCATGGTCCATTATAAATATAAAAATCTAAAGGAAGATGAAATGGTTTATAAAACCGTTCATTGGTATCTAATGAAAACCAACAGTATGGATTGTACTCCTCAAAAAAAAGAAGGGTTTATTGATGCTTTATTTGTTCATATAGATAAGGCTAGAGATTTAGTAAGATATCAGGATGAAAAAGATATGATTATCAAAGGATTAAAGATGTTGTAAATAGAGATAATGGGGTGATTTGATGTCATTTTCGGCAACGACTAAAAATGAATTGTCAAGAATACCTTTAGCTGATAGTTGTTGCTCTATAGCAGAACTTGCAGCTCTTGTTAGGATGAATGGAACTATACAAATATCAGGAATGAAGAAGATAAACTTAAAATTCACTACTGAAAATGCAGCTATTGCTAGAAGGATATTTTCATTATTAAAAACTATCTACGATACTGATGTAGAAGTTATGGTCAGAAGAAATAAACAACTTAAAAAAAATAATAATTACTTAATAGTGATTAATAATAAGGATATATCAAAAAAGATATTAGAGGATGTAGGATTTATTAGAGGAGAATCAAGTTTTTTTAATCCCAATTTCATGATTCCAGAGGAACTAATAAAAAATAGATGCTGTAAGCGCGCTTATATTAGAGGAGCTTTTCTAGGCGGAGGTTCTATTAGCAATCCAGAAAAAACCTATCATTTAGAATTTGTAACGAGCAACGAAGAACATGCTGTAGACTTATCTAATGTAATCAATTCCTTTGGATTAAATTCAAAAATAGTAACTAGGAAGGAAAATTATGTAGTATATATCAAAGAAGGTGAGCAAATAGTAGATCTATTAAATATTATAGGAGCGCATCAGGCACTCTTAAAACTTGAAGATATCCGAGTTTTAAAAAATGTAAGAAATAATATTAATAGAATAGTAAACTGTGAAACTGCAAATTTAAGTAAAACTATAGATGCTTCTATGAGACAGGTGGAAAATATTAAATATATTGAAAATACCATTGGTTTAGAAAGATTACCTGATAATTTGAGAGAGGTAGCAGAGCTTAGATTGGAATATAGCGACGCAAGCTTAAAGGAACTTGGTATGATGCTTAATCCGTCAGTTGGAAAGTCAGGAGTAAATCATAGATTTAAAAAAATAGAAGAACTTGCAGATAGATTGAGAGGAGATAGAAGAAATGTCTAGTATAATAGTAACAAATAACCCATATGTATATGAAAAATATAAGGATAAAATGGAGATGCTTTATAAAGAGGATTGTAATTACATACAAATCCTAGAATTTTTAAGAGATAAAATCCATGAGGGGCATCAATTACTTACTCATCCATTATCAGGCAGTATAAAACCGAATGAAACACCTTATAAAACTATTATGATTTCCAAGGAAAAAGGAAGTCTAGACCAACAAGGCATATTAATAGTTGAAGAAAGTATAGAGACAGCAAAGAAATTTCAGTCAAATAAACCTACTCCAGAGTGGACTGAAAGAGTATTAGATGATTTTAGAGTCATAGATTTATCCTTAATAGAAAATGTAATTGATAAGCTAGGACATAGATAGTTCATAGGTCATTTTACGCAGTCTCGCAACATCAAATCTATTTACTCGCTATGCTCCTATAGATTTGGTGCTCGTTGCGTTTGACCTACATCAACTCACTATCGTTCGCTGTGTTAGGTCATAAAAAAAGATTTCCTTATATATAGGGAAATCTTTTGTTTTATGATAGAATATATCTATGAGATAGACAATAGAGAGGGATATTTTATGAGTTATGAAAATAAGTTTGTTCACTTACACGTCCATACAGAATATAGTCTGTTAGATGGATCTATTAAAATAAAAAATTTAATGGCTAGAGTAAAGGAACTAGGTATGGAGTCCATTGCTATAACTGACCACGGCTCT
The DNA here is from genome assembly GCF_902479755.1 of uncultured Tissierella sp. Classification (NCBI taxonomy): domain Bacteria; kingdom Bacillati; phylum Bacillota; class Tissierellia; order Tissierellales; family Tissierellaceae; genus Tissierella; species uncultured Tissierella sp. Next base: position 50,475 of record NZ_CABSQO010000004.1, read on the forward strand.
ATGTTCGGTGTTATTCAATTTTATAAAGAGGCTAAGAAGAAAGGTATTAAACCAATCTTAGGCTCTGAAGTCTATATAGCGATGGATAAATATACAGATAAAGAACCAAAGGATAAAAATCAATATCATTTAGTACTTCTTGCAGAAACTAATGAAGGATATCAAAACTTGATGAAAATAGTGTCTGAGGGATATGTGAATGGTTTTTATTATAAACCAAGGGTAGATCATAGTATTCTTAGGAAATATAGTAAAGGAATCATAGCACTATCTGCATGCTTAGGTGGGGAAATATCACAGCATATACTCAATAATAATGTAGAAAAAGCAAAGGAAATTGCTTTAACATATAAGGATATATTTGGAGAAAATAATTTTTTCATAGAACTTCAAGATTATGGACTTGAAGAGCAAAGAATGGTTAATAGAGAATTAATAAGGATATCTCAAGAAACAGATATACCTTTAGTAGCTACCAATGATGTCCATTATCTAAAAAAGGAAGACGCAGTAGTTCATGATGTGTTACTATGTATTCAAACGGCTAGAACAGTAGATGAAGAAGATAGAATGAAATTCCCTACAAATGAATTTTATCTTAAATCTCCAGAAGAAATGAAAAATATTTTCAGTAATCATTTAGAGGCTTTAGAAAATACTGTAAAGATTAGCCATAGATGTAATGTAGAACTAGACTTTGATACATTGCATTTACCAGAATATAAGGTGCCAGATGGATTCACTAATGAGGAGTATCTAAGGCATCTTACTGTAGAGGGATTGAAGGAAAGATATAAGGAAATAACTGAGGAAATAGAAGAACGATTTGATTATGAGTTTAATACTATTATTCAAATGGGATATACTGATTATTTTCTTATAGTATGGGATTTTATTAAATTTGCTAAAGATAATGGCATTATGGTAGGTCCAGGTAGGGGTTCTGCTGCCGGTAGTATTGTATCATATGCTTTAGGCATTATAGATATAGATCCCTTACAGTATGGACTAATATTTGAAAGATTTTTAAATCCTGAGAGAATATCTATGCCAGATATAGATATAGACTTCTGCTATGAAAGACGTGAAGAAGTTATCCAATATGTAGTTGATAAGTACGGAATAGATCATGTGGCACAAATAGTTACCTTTGGTACTATGGCAGCTCGTGGTGCCATAAGAGATGTAGGTAGAGCTATAAACATGCCCTATGGACAAGTGGATTATATAGCAAAGCAGATACCTATGGAAATAGGAATGACCATATCTAAAGCCTTGGAAGTAAATAAGGTTTTAAGAGATACTTATTATGATGATGAAGAAGTCGAAAACCTTATAGATCTAGCAAAAGCCGTAGAAGGATTGCCTAGACATACATCTACTCATGCAGCGGGAGTAGTTATATCCAAGGAACCTGTGACAAATTATGTACCTTTATTGAGAAATGGAGAAGCAATAACTACACAGTTCAATATGATTGAATTAGAAGAATTAGGACTATTAAAGATGGATTTTTTAGGGCTAAGAACTTTAACTGTAATAAGAGATGCAGTTAATCTAATAGAAGCAAATCATAAAGTAAAAATTGATTTTAATGAAATAAATTATGAAGATTCGTTGGTACTTGAAATGTTTGCTAAGGCTGAGACATTAGGCATATTTCAGTTTGAGTCTCCGGGCATGAGAGCCTTTTTAAAAGAGTTAAAACCTAATATGTTTGAAAACCTTATAGCTGCCAACTCTCTTTTTAGACCTGGACCGATGAATCAGATACCTACATTTGTTGCATGTAAGCATGATTCATCAAAAATAGAATATCTTCATCCAAAACTAGAGCATATTCTAGATGTTACCTATGGTTGTATAGTATATCAAGAACAGGTAATGCAAATAGTTAGGGATATTGGTGGATATTCCATGGGTAGAGCCGATTTAGTAAGGCGTGCTATGGGCAAAAAGAAAATGGATGTAATGGAAGAAGAAAGAAGAAATTTCATCTATGGTCAAGTCGATGAAAACGGAGATGTTGCCTTATCTGGAGCCATAAGAAACGGAGTAGATGAAAAAACCGCATCAAAGATTTATGATTTAATGATAGATTTTGCTAACTATGCTTTTAATAAAAGCCATTCTGCTGCATATGCAATAGTAGCTTACAGAACTGCTTGGCTTAAATACTATTACCCTGTAGAATTTATGGCAGCACTTATATCTTCGGTTATGGGTAGTACAAATTCCGTGTCCCTTTATATACAAGAATGTAAAAGGCTTGGAATAGAAATCCTATCTCCTGATGTAAATGAATCCTATAGTAAATTTACTGTTTCAGAAGGTAAAATTAGATTTGGGCTTTCAGCAGTAAAAAATGTAGGTGAGAACTTTATAAAGGCGGTCGTCAAAGCTAGAGAATCAGGAAGATTTAAAGGATTTACAGATTTTATTGAAAGGATAGAAAAGGTAGATTCATCTGTAATGAATAAAAGGGCAGTTGAATCCCTAATTAAATGCGGGGCAATGGACAGTTTAGGAGCAAATAGAGCACAATTACTATCTATATTTGAAAAAACAATAGATGGAATTCACGCTGATAGAAAGAGAAATATAGAGGGACAATTTTCAATATTTGATACAATAGATGAAAATATTTCAAAAGATCATCTGCCTGATTTAAAAGAATTTCCACAGAATATGTTGCTTACAATGGAAAAGGAAATGGTAGGCATATATATATCAGGACATCCTTTAGAACCTTATAAATCTGAAATTGAAAGGGTTTCTACTATGACTACTTTTGATTTAAGAAACAGTGAAGAAGAAATGGGTGGAGATTTAGATGGACTAAGGGATGGAGAAAGGGTCGTCATTGGTGGTATAATTATTGAAAAGAAGAATATGATAACTAAAAACAATAATATGATGGCATTTATTACACTAGAAGATCTATATGGAACCATTGAGTGTATAGTATTTCCAACTACTTTTGAAAGATATAATAAACTTTTAAAAGAAGACGGATTAGTTGTTATAGAGGGTAAAGTTAGCACTTCTGAAGTAGAAGAACCTAAAATAATAGTTGAGAGAATTTCTGAGCTAAATATGTATAAAAAGGGGAAGATATACTTAAAGATATCTTCAAATAGCTCAACTGACACTTTTAATAGAATTAAGGATACTCTAAAAAAATATAGTGGAGATACACCAGTATATTTATATTTAGAAAAAGAGAAGAAAACTGTTGTAGCAGACAGAACACTATGGATTGATATAGGAGAACAGAACGTAATAATCGAGCTGAAAAAATTACTCGGTGAAGAATCAGTAAAAATTTCTTAAGTTTTTTAATTGTGAACTGCGTAAGTGCCCACTGGGTATAAACTGTGAATTGTGAATTTTATAAAGGAGTGCTTTTATATGTGGACGGCTGTTTATATGGCTACAGGATTAAATAATGCACATGAAGTAGAACGAAAACTTAAGGCAGAAGGTTTTCTTGTGAAAATAAAATACTTTGCTCAAGAAGGAGAGGAAGAACTTTATGAAATATTAGCTCCAGAGTTTGAGGCAGAAGATATTCAAGAAGCCATGATAGAATTGGGAATAATTTAGTTTTTAAATAAGGGGGAATTTTATGAAGACTATAGGAGTATTAACTAGTGGCGGAGATGCCCCAGGTATGAATGCTGCTATAAGAGCTGTAGTTAGAGCAGGAATATTTAATGATTTCAGAGTGATGGGAATAAGACAAGGATATAGTGGTTTGATAAATGGTGATATAGATGACATGAATCTCTCATCTGTTGCAGATATAATACATAGGGGTGGAACTATGCTTAGATCTGCTAGGTCTGATGAATTTAAGACTAAGGAAGGCTTTAAAAAGGCATTAAATGTGTTGAAAGTATTTGGTATAGATGGACTGGTAGTATTAGGTGGAGATGGAACTCTTAAAGGTGCTAAAGAACTATCAAATGCAGGTATACCAACTATTGGTATACCGTGTACGATTGATAATGATTGTGGATTTTCAGATTTCACCATTGGCTTTTTTACAGCTGTAGAAACTGTAGTAGATGCCATATCTAAAATTAGAGATACCTCTACATCCCATGGAAGGGCTAATGTTATTGAAGTAATGGGCAGACACTGTGGTGATATTGCATTATATGCAGGTCTTGCAGGTGGGGCTGAAAGTATAATAGTACCAGAGGTAGAGTTTAATATAGATGAAGTATGCAAAAAGGCAATTCAAGGTAAAAATAGAGGGAAATTACATCATATAATTGTCCTAGCAGAAGGAGTAGGTAATGCCTATGATGTATCTAAGTCCATTGAAGAGAAAACAGGAATAGATACTCGAGTTACAATTCTAGGATATATTCAAAGAGGTGGAAGTCCTACCTCCTATGATAGGATTGTAGCTAGTAAAATGGGGATTAAGGCAATAGATTTGCTAAAGGAAGGAAAAACAGGGAGAGCGTTGGGTATCAAATGTAATCAGATAATAGATATAGATATTAATGAGGCCTTGGAAATAAAGAAAGAATTTGACACTGAAATGTATAATACTGCAAAGATATTATCCATATAATATTTAAAACTAAAACATAAAAGACTAGGTTAAGGGAGGAAGAATAGATGAAAAAAACAAAGATAGTATGCACTATAGGGCCAGCATCAGAGTCTGAAAATGTTCTTAAAGAGTTATTTGTAAATGGGTTAAATGTATGTAGACTTAACTTTTCCCATGGGAGCCACGAAGAACATAAAAGAAGAATAGATAACATAAAAAAAGTTAGAGAAGAACTGAATATGCCTATAGGGATCATGCTAGATACAAAGGGACCAGAAATAAGACTAGGAGATTTTAAGGAAGGGACTATAGAAATAGAAGAAGGAGACATATTTACTTTAACTACTAGAGATATAGTAGGAGATAAAAGTATTGTGTCTGTTTCTTATGTAGGACTGCCTAATGATATCGAGAAAGAAAGCAGAATTTTAATAGATGATGGATTAGTGGAACTGAAAGTATTAGAGATAATAGATGGTACGGATATAAAATGTATAGCATTAAATAATGGTACATTAAAGAATCATAAAGGTGTAAATGTACCTAATGTGAAAATCAATTTACCGGCAATTACTAAAAAGGATATAGATGATATATTATTTGGTATTGAAAATGGAATTGATTTCATTGCTGCTTCCTTTGTTAGAAAGGCATCTGATGTTATAGAAATAAGAAAGATATTAGAAGAGAATAATGCGGATTTTATAGAAATAATTTCAAAGATAGAGAACCAAGAAGGTGTAGATAATATTGATGAAATACTTGCTGCATCTGATGGAATAATGGTGGCTAGGGGTGATTTGGGTGTAGAGATACAAACAGAAGAGATGCCTCTTGTACAAAAAGAACTGATTAAGAAATCGAATCTAGTAGGAAAACCTGTAATTACGGCTACTCAAATGTTAGATTCCATGATGAGAAATCCAAGACCTACAAGAGCTGAAGTAACAGATGTTGCAAATGCTATTCTTGATGGAAGTAGTGCTATTATGTTATCTGGAGAAACAGCAGCTGGCAAATACCCTATTGAATCAGTAAAGACCATGTATAATATTGCCATAAGAACTGAGGAGTCATTAGATTATGGTGAGATATTAAAATCCAAGGTTGCTATAACGGAAGTGTCTACAACTAATGCTATAGGAAAGGCTACCTGTACTACAGCTATGGATTTAGGCGCATCTGCCATAATTACAGCAACGTCATCAGGTTATACATCTAAAGCTATATCTAAATTTAGACCAAAATCACCTATAATAGCTGCAACAACCACAGAATCTGTTATGAGGAGATTATCTTTAGTATGGGGTGTTTACCCAGTGCTATCACCTTATAGCAATTCCACAGATGATGTAATAGAATTATCTATTCAATCAGCAGTAGATAAAGGATATATAAAAGAAGGAGATTTAGTTGTTATAACAGCAGGAATTCCTGTAGGTACTTCTGGATCTACTAATCTTATAAAGGTACACACCATAGGTAAGGTACTATTGAAGGGAATGGGAATTGGTAAAGATTCCACATTAGGTAGAGTTTGTATTGCAAATAATGGGGAAGAGCTGATGAAAAAATTTAGAGATGGGGATGTTATAGTTAGTAAAGATACTGATAGAGAAATGGTAAAATTTATGGAAAAGGCTTCAGCTATTATAACAGAACAAGGAGGACTTACATCTCATGCTGCTATTGTAGGATTGAATCTTAATAAACCAACTATAGTAGGTGCACATGATGCCACAACTATATTAGAAGACGGGGAAATAATTACAGTAGACAGTACAACAGGTCTTATATATAAAGGTGAAGCAAGGGTTCTATAAGGAGGTACCGTAGTGGAAAGAAGAATACTAGGAAGAACTAATCTTGAAGTATCTGTAATTGGATTTGGAGGAATTCCAATACAAAGAGTAGACAATGAAATGGCAGTTAAACTTATTGAAGAATCATGCAATAGAGGTATAAATTTTATAGATACCGCAAGGGGATATAATGAATCTGAAGGTTTAATAGGTGAAGCATTAGAAAAAGTGGGTAGAGATAAATTTGTCCTAGCTACAAAGTCCATGAAAAGAGATTATGATGGAATGCTTCAAGAATTAAGTATTAGTTTAAAAGATCTTAGAACTAATTATATAGATTTATATCAGTTTCATAATGTTAGGAGTCTTGAAGAATTAGATTTTATTTTGAGTGAAAATGGAGCCCTTAAGGCTCTAAAAGAAGCAAAGGAAAAAGGTATAATAAAAGAGATAGGTATAACATCTCATAGTCCAGAAATTTTAGATAAGGCTATAGAAACAGGAGAATTTGCAACTATACAATGTCCATATAATCCTGTTGAACGTCAGGCGGAGGAAGTATTTAAAAAAGCTAAGGAAATGAATATTGGAGTAATAGTTATGAAACCATTGGCAGGAGGTGCCATTACCAATGGAGAATTGTCCCTTAGATTTATAGTGGACAATCCTAATATATCTGTTGCTATTCCTGGAATGGATACATTAGAACAAGTAAGTTCCAATGCACTAGTAGGTATTGATAAAAGGAAATTAACAGATGAAGAAGAGAAAAAATTATTTGAAGAAGCAAATTCATTAGGTTCTCAGTTTTGTAGGAGATGTGGATATTGTTTGCCTTGCCCTCAAAATATAGATATACCAGTACAATTTTTAATGGAAGGCTATTATACTAGATATAATTTGAAAGAATGGGCGAAGTCAAGATATGATGCAATGGAAAGAAGAGCAGTACATTGTGTAGAGTGTGGGCTTTGTGAAGGTAGATGTCCTTATAATCTTCCAATAAGAAAGATGCTTAAAAATGTAGTGAAGAAGTTAGGATAGGAACAGTATGCTTATTGCTATAGTATGACTTAATTAATAACTAAAAAGAGGGCAAATAGCCCTCTTTTTAGTTATTAATTTTTTTTATTTGCTTATTTTGTCTATAACAAATATAATAATACTTAATAATAACTTTAAGTAAGGAGTATGACTATGAGTGATAGTAAATTAGACACAGATAATATATATGAAATATTAAAAAATAGAATTATACATCTTGAGTATGAACCAGGTCAAGTTTTAAATGAGGTAGATGTAGCGGAGGAATTTAATATTAGTAGAACACCTATTAGAAGGGTATTTCAGCTATTACATGGAGATAAACTTCTAAATATTGTTCCTAGATTCGGTGCCCAAGTTACTCCTATTGATTTTAAGCAGATGAAATATATCTTTGAAGTTACAAGAGAGTTAGATCCATTTGCGGCTAGACTTGCTGTTGAAAGAATAAGTGATGACAAACTTATTGAGTTGGAAGAAATAATATCTAGGCTTAAGAATTATGATATAAGCAAAGATTATCAAAATGCTATTAATGATGATGAGCGATTTCATAATATTATATTCTCATCCTGTGGCAATCCATGGTTACAGGACATATTGACATCCTTGCATTATCATACAGAAAGATTATGGCATTATTGTGAGCAGTATTTTGATAGTATTGATCTTTTTAGTCATACTTTAGGAAAGGTATTGGAGGGAATAAAGGAGAAGGATTCCGACAAAGCAGAAAAATATGCGAGAGAACATATAGATGAATTTGTTCTTAAGATAAAAAAAGAAATGTTATAGAAAATTTTTAAAAGCCCTAATTTTAGATGATTTGAGTCATCTGAAATTAGGGCTTTTAATGTTTTTGAAACTTTTTTAATAATTTTATTAAAATACACTTGAAATACAAGACAAAAACATATAGAATGTATTTAAGAAACAAATGAAAAACATTTAACAAACTGAACTAACAAAGAAAGGAAGTGGAAAAAATGTCAATTTTTAATGAAAACTCAAAAGTTATCATTATTGGAGACAGAGATGGTATACCAGGACCAGCTATGGAAGAATGTATAAAGACCACTCCTGCAGAAGTAGTATTTTCAGCAACAGAATGTTTTGTCTGAACGGCTGCAGGTGCAATGGACTTAGAGAATCAAAAAAGGGTTAAAGATTTAACTGAAAAATACGGTGCAGAAAATATGATCGTATTAATCGGTGGTGCAGAAGCTGAATCAGCAGGATTAGCAGCTGAGACAGTTACAGCAGGAGACCCAACTTTCGCAGGTCCATTAGCAGGAGTTCCGTTGGGACTTAAAGTATATCATGCAGTAGAACCAGAATTCAAAGAATCAGTAGATGCTGATGTATATGATGAGCAAATTGGTATGATGGAAATGGTTCTAGATGTTGATTCAATTATTGAAGAAGTTAAAGCTATGAGAGATGAATTTACAAAATTTTAACAATGGATCTAGAAAATAATAAGATTTCTATGATGATATGAGAGGAGGGAAACTTATGACAAATAAGATAAATTATCAAATTGTGACTAATAATCCGACTGTAAAAAACAATTATGAAGAAGTAATATTTATTGAAGGTAGCTTTGAAGATGTGTTATTTAAAGTCAGAGATTTAGTTCATACAGGTTTCGAACTTATTAATCATCCTCTAGGAGCAAGTAGTAGAATGTTTTTCTCTCCATATCGTTCAATCATAATTGGTGAGAAGTCACAAAAAATAAATGATATTTATATAGAAACCATTGAAAACAGCATAGAAAACTATAAAAAACATATGAACATCAGGAAACCAGATATGGTAAATGGTGAAGATTATGCTTTAATTGACAGTGAACTTTTAAAGTCATCATTAGAAGAATTTAAAAGGATTTATAATTAAAAATTACAAATAAAATGGAGGTGACTTTCCTTGAAACTTGAACTTAGAAGAATCCATATTAAAGACATCCAGTTAGGAAATGAAACAACTGTAAAAAATGGAGTTCTAACAGTAAACAAAGAGGAATTGATCAATAAGCTTAAAGAAGATGACAGAATTAAAGATGTTAAGCTTGATGTGGCGAGACCTGGAGAAAAGGTAAGAATTATTCCAGTAAAAGACGTTATTGAGCCTAGAGTGAAAATCGAGGGAGATGGAAATGGTTTCCCAGGAGTATCTACAAAAATGGCTCAATTAGGTGATGGAAAAGTAAATGTACTTTATGGTGCAGCTATAGTAACAGTTGGTGATATTGTAGGGTTCCAAGAGGGGGTAATTGATATGTGGGGTGAAGGAGCAAAGTGGACTTCATTTTCACAGACTTTCAACCTAGTAGTTGATATTATACCTGTGGAAGGATTAGCTCCACATGTTCATGAAACAACTGTTAGATTGGCAGGATTAAAAGCTGCTGAGTTTGTAGGAGAAGCTGGAAGAAATGTAGAACCAGATGAGGTATTAGTATATGAAATGGGAAGCCATGCTGAAGAAGCCAAAAAATATTCAGACCTACCAAAGGTAGCTTATGTAGAAATGCTTATCTCTCAAGGATTATTACATGATGGATATATCTATGGTGTGAATAGTCAATTGATATTACCAACCCTTCTACATCCAAACGAGGAATTAGATGGAGCAGTAATTAGTGGTAACTGTGTTGCAGCATGTGATAAGATAACTACTTATCAACATCAAAATAATTCAGCAATCCTTGATTTATATGCACAGCATGGAAAAACTATAAACTTCCTAGGTGTAATACTTACACCAGAATTGACTACACTTGAAGGTAAATTTAGAACCTGTGATTACACAGCAAAATTATGTAAGAGCTTAGGAGCAGATGGAGTTATTATATCTGAAGAAGGCTATGGTAATCCAGACTCTGACTTATTAATGATTTGTAAGAGATTAGAAGATGTAGGTATAAAGACAGTACTAATAACTGATGAATGCTCAGGCTGGGATGGAATGAGTCAACCATTAGCAGATACAGCAAAAGAAGCAGTAGCAGTAGTATCTACAGGAAATGTTAGCCATGTAGTTACATTGCCACCAGCAGATAAGGTAATCGGAAGTGACAAGGCAATAGCAACTTTAGCCGGAGGATGGGAAGGATGTTTGGAGGCTGATGGAAGCTTGAAATGTGAGTTAAATGCAGTAATAGGAGCAACTTCAGAAATTGGATATCACAACTGCACGGTTAAATTATATTAATTAGCTTGGAAAGGAGGAGGAAATATGAAATTCAAGGTATTATATTATGTTAATCAATTCTTTGGTCAAATAGGTGGAGAAGAAAAGGCCGGAATGGCGCCGATTTTTAAGAACGAAAATATTGGACCAGCATTAGGATTTAATAGTCTTCTTGGAGAAGAAGGAGAAGTGATTGGAACATTAATTTGTGGTGATAACTACTTTAATGAAAATAAAGAAGAAGCATTAGAATATATAATGAAAGTAATAAAAGAACAAAATCCAGATATGGTTGTGGCAGGACCGGCCTTTAATGCAGGGAGATATGGAATGGCTTGTGCTGGAGTTGCTAATGCTGTAATAGATGAGTTAGGAATTCCTGTAGTTACAGGTATGTATATAGAAAATCCAGGTCTAGATGTGTGTAGATCTAAGGCTTTAGTAGTAAATGTAACAGATTCAGCTGCTGGTATGCGTAGTGCACTACCTGTAATGGCTAAATTAACAACTAAATTAATGAAAAATGAAGAAATAGGTCTTCCAGAGGAAGAAGGATATATCTCCCAAGGTAAGAGACTTACTGTTTTCTCAGATAAAAGAGGTTCTCAAAGAGCAGTAGAGATGCTGCTAGCTCGTTTAAATAGTGAACCTTTTGAAACAGAATTACCAATGCCAGTATTTGATAAGGTAGAACCAGCATCAGCTATTAAAGATTTAAGTAAGGCAACAATTGCTCTAGTAACTAGTGGCGGTATGGTTCCACACGGTAATCCAGATAGAATTCAATCAGCTAGTGCTCAAAAATGGGGCAAATATGATGTAAGTGGAAGAGATGCATTAACTGGAGAATATTGTACAATTCATGGTGGATTTGATCCTGTATATGCTAATGAGATTCCAGATAGAGTAGCACCACTTGATATGCTAAAAGAATATCAAAAAGAAGGCATTATAGGTAATGTGTTTCAGTATTTCTATACTACTACAGGTACAGGAACATCTGTTGGAAATGCTATAAAATTTGGTACTGAAATAGGAAAAGAGTTAAAAGAAGCAGGAGTAGATGGAGTTATACTAACATCAACCTGAGGCACCTGTACACGTTGCGGTGCAACAATGGTAAAAGAAATCGAAAGATATGGTATACCAATAGTTCATATGTCTACTATAACTACAATCTCTGAATCGGTCGGAGCTAACAGAATTGTTCCAACCATTGCAATTCCTTATCCAGTTGGAAATCCAAATCTTCCAAAGGAAGAAGAATACAAATTAAGAAAGAAAATGGTTGAAAGGGCTCTAAAAGCACTAAGTACAGAAATAACTGAAGTAACTCAGTTTTGATGAGAATTTCCATTATTAAATTAATAAAGGGGCTGTATTTAGCCCCTTTTTCCTAAGATAAACCAAGTAAGTTACTATTAACAATGATAGGAGATGGTAATTATGGAAAAACAGCAAATAAGCTGGGGAAGAGTTATGACGTACGCAGGTGCATTTATTGCATTTTTAATAGGCTCAGGATTTGCAACAGGGCAAGAGGTACTACAATATTTTAGTTCCTATGGTTATCTAGGAATATTAGGAGTAGTAGTAGTGTTTTTATTATTCCTTTATGTGGGTATTGATTTTGTAACTGTAGGTCAAAAACATAAGTTTCCTAAGGGAAGTGATGTATATAAATATTATTGTGGGAATATAATTGGAAGTTTTTATGATTATTTTTCTATTGCTTTTATCTATATGTCATTTATAGTTATGATAGGAGGAGCAGGTGCAACTGTAAATCAGCAATATGGACTTCCAACATTTGTTGGAGGAATAATGATGGGAATATTAGCAGCAGGAACAGTAATATTTGGCTTAGGAAAGATAGTAGATGTAATAGGGAAAATAGGACCAGCTATAATTTTCCTAACAATTATTCTAGGAATATCTGCTATAGTAAAAAATCCACAGGGATTAGCTTCAGCAAATGAAATAATACCACAACTCAATTTATTGAAGGCATCCTCTAATTGGTTTTATGCGGCGGCTTCGTATGTAGGATTTTGTATGCTATGGCTGGCTGGATTTATGACATCCATGGGTGCATCTAGCAAGAGCAGAAAAGAATCTGCTCTTGGAGTGACCTTTGGTGCTGTAGGATTTAGTGTGGCATTGACAATCATTACTCTAGGTATCCTTGCAAATATTGAACAATTAGCTGGCTCAATGGTACCATCACTAATATTAGCTGGAAATATAAATTCAACATTAGCTATAATATTTTCATTTATAGTGGTAGCTGGTATATATACAACAGCAGTTCCACTTTTATGGCAAGTTGTTGCCAGATTTTCAGAAGAAAAGACCAATAAATTTAGAATGCTAACAGTAGTATTGGCTGCAATCGGTGTATTTATTGGTTTAAAAGTTCCATTTGATAGATTAGTAAATATAATATATGTAATAAACGGCTATGTAGGTATTATCCTATTAGGATTCATGTTAGTGAAAACTATAAGGATAAGGGTAGCTTATAAACAACAATTAATTAAGTGAGCAAACTCAATTTGAGTACTCAATAGATTCACAAGGAAATCCTTTCCCCATAAGGATTCCTTCCTCTTAAAATATTTTAGTAAGATATTTTATAAGTTTCAGGTATTTAAAATTTTATGACACATGGTAATATAAGTTAGACAGATGACGTCTAACTTATATTATTTTTGCATATTTTAATTTTACTACTTCTCTTTTTCATATAAAATGATATAATAGATTTATGTTTAGTGACCCGAAATATATAATAAGGTGGTAGAATATGAATAAACAAAATAAAACAGAAATGATATTAAAGGGAAGTATATATAAAGTACTTATTACACTTTCTATACCAATTATGATTAATAGTCTTATCCAGACATTATACAATTTAGTAGATGGATTATATGTGAGCATGATATCTTCAGTTCATTTTGCGGCTACAGCTTTTGTATGGCCAGTAAACTTCTTATTTATATCATTAGGAATTGGCTTATCTATAGCAGGTACTTCACTTTTATCCCAGCTAATAGGTGGAGACAAAATAAAAGAAGCAAAAGAATATTCTACCCAACTAATGGCAGTTACATTATTGTCTTCAATAGTGTTTACAATTATGGGATATATCATAAGCCCAACAATTATCAGATTAATGGGTGCTACTGGTGATTTAGCTGAACTAGGAAATATTTACTTGAGAATTACATTTCTAGATATGCCTTTTATGTTTCTATTCTTTAATATCAACTCCATGATGAATGCACAGGGAGATACAATAACTCCTACTGTACTTAGTGGTATTTCTGCAATTATAAATGTAATCTTAGACCCTATATTTATTTTTACTTTTGATATGGGTATAGCAGGAGCAGCATGGGCTACATTAATATCTAGAGCCATTTTAGCTGTAGTTGGATTTATGATGTTATTTAGTGAGAAGAATAAAATTAGACCAAACTTTAGAGGATTTAAATTTAATGGAGAAATAATTAAAGAAATAGTTACAGTAGGTTTACCTTCTACAATTGGGCAATCAGGAGCATCCTTAGGCTTTATAGTACTAAATGGATTTATTGGTTCCTATGGAACAGCTACTATAGCAGCATATGCTATGGTTAACAGAATAACCTCATTAGTAATGCAGCCAGCTATGGGATTAGGATCTGCACTGACTGCAATAGTGGGGCAAAATATGGGTGCAAATCAGATAGATAGAGTAAAGGAAGCATTTCACAAGGCTTTGAAACTTACTATCATCATAGGATCTGTGGGATGTATACTGTTAATAGTATTTGATAACCCCATTATTAACTTCTTTATGCAGTCAAAGGATGATCCTTCTGTTATAGAACTAAGTTTGACCTATTTATTTTATATATCATTATCTATGCCGTTAATGGGAATATTTAGCGTATTACAAGGATTATTCCAAGGTTCTGGAAATACTAAATATTCCATGGCCATGGAAGTAGGCAGACTTTGGTTTGTGAGACTTCCAATGATATTGATATTTAAACATCTTACAAACTGGGGATCTTCAGGTATATGGTTCTCTATGAGCTTTAGTAACCTTATTGTTTGCTTATATGGTTACTGGATATATAGAGGAAATGGGTGGCAAAAAAGAGTAATAAAATTAGATGATGAATGCCAAGGTGAAGGAACTCTTGGAATAGTTGAATAAAATAATGATAAGAGCGGAGAATTAATTCTCCGTTTTTGTAATTAGGTTATTGATAATTTTGTAATAATTCTTTTATTTGCGTGTTAATATAGAGGAAGAAATAGTTCACTTACATTATAATAAAAGAGGGATAATATGTGTACAGGTATAAAAATAAATTATGAAGATGGTTGTGTTATGGGTAGGACAATGGATTATGAAGTTCCTTTAAATTACAATGTAATCTATTTGCCAAAAAAGTATGAGTTTTGTAATGATTTAATGGGAAAGCCTTTGTATTCAAAATATAAGACATTAGGTATATGTTTTGAAAATCGAGATCCATTGAAAGACGGTATAAATGAGCATGGATTAATGGGAATTACCAATGCTTTTTCAGGATTCAATCTTTATGCTAATCAAAGTAAATCAGAAAAGATTAATATTTCTAGTCTGAATTACTTGACATATGCCCTTACAAACTACAAATCTGTAAAGGAATTAATTGAGGATTTAGCAAATATTCATATGTCTACTAAAGATCATATGGGGGAAAATGTAATATCACCAGATTTTCATTTTATGTTTGCTGATTCTACTAAAAGGTGCATTATTATTGAACCTAGAAAAGGAGAATTGATATATTATGAAAATCCATATGATGTAATGACCAATTCGCCAGGCTTTGAATCTCATGTTAGAAGACTGAAGCAAATTTTAGATTTAGATAATCTTGCAGATTTTAACTCTGCTAAAAATTTGCCAGGAGGTTATGACCCTATTTCTAGATTTATTAAAGCCTTTTATCTAACTAAAATGAATATTAAGCCCAATAGTTCGAAAGAGGCACTTGCATATTCTTATAATATAATGGCTGCAATGACTATGCCAAATGGATTTGTTAGAAACGAAAAGTATAATTATACTACTTATACTAGATATATTTGTTCCTATGATTCAAAACATAAACTACTAACTGTAAAATCTAACACTAATCCAACGGTTTATCAGTTAGGATTTGAAGACATAGAAGATAAGGATAAAAGACAAGCGTTTTTTTTAGATACAGATTTTATCGTAGAAAAGTTAAAATAGCAAAGATTGGGAAATCTGTAATATATAATTTATGTAATTGACAATTTTTACAAAATAATATAGACTAAATTTAGGTGGTACGAACCACTATTATAAATAGGGTGGTAATATATATATGAAAATTATAGATAAACAAAATAAAATGCCCTTATATTTTCAGCTCATGGATATTATTATAAATATGATTGAAGAAGGTAATCTTAGAGAAAATGATCAATTGCCATCTGAAAGAGAGCTATGTGATATTTATGATATAAGTCGTTCTACAGTTAGACAAGCTATTCAGGAGTTAGAAAAAGAAGGTTATATTTACAAGCTTCATGGTAAAGGTACTTTTGTTTCACCTAAGATGTTTAAACAAAATTTATTAAAGTTTTATAGTTTTACAGAAGAGATGAAAAAAATTGGTAAGATTCCATCATCTAAAGTTCTAGATTTCCAGATTATTAGTTGCAATGAGAAACTAAGTAAAAAAATGAATCTAAATATTGGTGAAAAAATATATATATTCACTAGACTTAGACTTGCAGATAATGAGCCAATGATGTTAGAAACCAGCTATGTACCTTATGCTAAATTTTTAGGCTTGACTCAAGAACTATTGGAAGAAAATCCTATGTATGATATATTTGCAAAGATGTATAACATATCCATCACATCAGCAGAAGAGGTCTTTCGATCGGTTCTTACTAGAACAGATGAAGCAGAACTGCTTAGATATACTTCTGGATTACCTAGTATGATGATAGAGAGGATAACCTATGATAATGAAAATATAGTTGAATATACAAGAAGCATTGCAAGAGGAGATAAATTTAAATATTCTATATTGCTAGAAAAATAAATTTTTAAAAGTAGTGGTAATGACAACATGATGACACTACAATATCGCTATTAAAAAAGATTAGGAAGGTGATAAAATGTTTGGATCTAGCGTCCATGATTGGAAAGAATTAAAGGGAATTAATACAGCTACAGAGATATTTAGGCAGCCAGAACTTTGGTTAGAGACATTAAAGATTGTTGAGTTTCAGAGAGAAAAGATTGATAAATTCATTACCGAAAATTTAATTAAGGAAAATATTAGAGTTATTTTTACAGGGGCAGGTACTTCTGCTTATATAGGTGATATTGTTTCGTCTCAATTGAATAAAGGCAAAACTTATATTTTTGAATCAATACCCAGTACTGATATTGTAGTTAATCCAGAGACCTATTTCAAGAAGAATATTCCTACCTTAATGGTCTCCTTTGCAAGATCTGGAAATAGTCCTGAAAGTATTGCAATATATGATTTAGCTAATAAATTAATAGATGATGTCAGCCATGTTTTCATTACCTGTAACAAAGATGGAAAATTAGCTGAAATAGCTCAGAATAAAGAAAATGTACTACTGCTCATGATGCCTGAAGAATCTAATGATAAGGGATTTGCAATGACTAGCAGTTTTTCTTGTATGACTCTTGCAGCGTTATTGACTTTTAATATTAAAGCTTTCGAGGAAAAAAAGAAACAGGTCATGGAAATGGTAGAAATAGGTGATGATGTTCTAAAAAATCAATTTAGTAAGCTGAATAAATTAATAGATTATGATTTTGAAAGAGTAGTATATCTAGGGTCTGGAAGTTTTTATGGCTTATCGAAGGAAAGTTCTCTGAAGCTTTTAGAGCTGACTAGAGGTCAAATAACATCATTTAGTGAAACGATTTTAGGATTTAGACATGGTCCTAAATCAATTTTAAATGATAAGACCTTAGTATTTATCTTTTTATCACTTGATGAATATTCAAGAAAATATGATTTAGATCTATTGAATGAAATATATCATGATTTAGGAGATCATAAAGTCATTGCGATTTCAAACAATTATCTAAAAGAGGTTGAGGAATTATCAGATCATTATATTTATTTAAGTAAGGAAAAAAGCAATATTAATGATAATGGGTTTGCAGCATTACTGTATGCATTATTTGCTCAGGTACTGGCTCTGAAGGTTTCAATCAAAACAAAGATAGAACCTGATAACCCTAGTCCAAGTGGATTAGTTAATAGAGTTGTTAAGGGTGTAAATATCTATGAATATAATTAACGATTAACAATTAACATTTGTTAGGATCAGGCTTTGGGGTCTTTTTAGCGACTGCAGATCGCTTCCTTAATTGTTAATTGTAATATATTTGAGGAGGGTCAATATGGATAGAATAAGAGTTGCTTTAATAGGAGCTGGACAACGTGGGAAGGATGTTTATGGAAATTATGGGTTGAAATATCCACAAAACATTGAATTCATAGCTGTTGCAGAGCCTAATGATTTGAAACGAAAGGAGTTTTGTGAGAAACATAATATACTTCCTGAGAATGAATTTAAAACATGGGAAGAGCTGCTGGCAAAGGATAAATTTTGTGATGCTGTAATCATTGCAACTCCTGATAACACTCATTTTCAGCCTGCATCACAGGCATTAAGAAAGGGTTATCATATTTTATTGGAAAAGCCTATGTCTAATAATCCGACAGAATGTATTGAGTTAGGAAGATTGGCAGAAAAAAATAACAAAGTATTTATGATATGTCATGTACTGCGATATACCCCCTTTTATTCTACCTTAAAAGCAATTATAGAAGAAGGAGAAATAGGGGATATAATGACTATTCAACATAATGAAAATATTGGATACTTCCATTTTGCTCATAGCTTTGTAAGAGGAAACTGGAGGAATTCGGAGCTATCCAGCCCCTTAATATTACAAAAATCCTGCCATGACTTAGACATTTTATTGTGGTTAGTTGGAAGTAATTGTACAAGAATTACTTCATTTGGTGAGTTAAGCTATTTTAAATCAGAAAGAAAACCTAAAGAGGCTGGGAGTAGATGTCTTAGCTGTAAAATTGAAAATGAATGTCCTTATTCAGCAAAAAAACTATATTATAAAAATATAGGAGGATGGCCTACAACTGTAATTACAGAGACTCAAACTGTGGAATCAATTGATAAAGCTTTGGAGGAAGGCCCTTATGGCAGATGTGTTTTTGAATGTGACAATAATGTTATGGATCATCAATCTACTATACTTGAATTTGAAAATGGAGTGACAGTAAATTTTAACTTATCAGCATTTACCAATAAAGTCCATAGAACTATAAAAATAATGGGTACTAAAGGTGTAATTCGTGGTGATGACAGTATGAACGAAATTGAAGTGCAGCTATTTGCATCTAATGAAAAAAGAGTTATCAACCCACAGATAGTAGCTGGAGGTCATGGAGGTGGAGATACAGGTATAATGGGGGATTTTCTATCATTGATTAAATCAAATAAAGGTAAAGCTCTAACCTCTGCTAAGATTTCTGTTGAGAGTCATATAATGGCGTTTGCAGCAGAGGAGTCAAGATTAAACAAAACTGTAGTTGATATGAAAGATTACTATAACAATTTTTAATAGACAAGATTTATGATGATAGGGGGAGTTTTCTTGATATTTCTAGGTATAGATGGTGGTGGAACTAGCACAGAATTTATAATTATAGATGAAAATGGAAAGATTTTGGGACATACTACCAAGGCCACTTGTCATTATAAACAGACATCTTTACAAAATTTTAAGGAAATTATAATTGACGGTGTAAATGAAGTATGTAGGAAAGCAGATACTACAATATCACAAATTGATTATTCGTTTATAGGAATACCGGGCTATGGAGAAATATTGGATGATGTAGAAAAAATGGATTTAATTATAAATGATATTTTTAAGCAGAATTCTTTTGAATGTGCTAATGACGCTGTAGCAGCATGGGCAGGGTCATTAGCCTGTAAACTAGGCATAAATATAGTAGCGGGTACTGGTGCAATAGGATTTGGTATGAATAAAAACGGTAAATTGCATAGAGCTGGAGGATGGGGATATTTCTGCGGTGATGAGGGTTCTGCATATTGGCTGGGAAAAAAGGCTATAGAGATATTCTCAAAGGAAGCTGATGGCAGACTGGAACAAACACAATTATATGATATATTTAAGTCTAAACTTAATATCCAAAATGATTTTGATTTAATAGATTTAATCTATACTACATATGAGATGAAAAGGGATAAGATTGCAGAACTAGCTATAATACTACATGAAGCTGCTGAGGTAGGAGATAAATTTGCAATAGATGCATTTTCCCAATCAGCCTATGAACATTATCTTACAATTAAAGCTTTAATAGAAAAACTGGATTTCTTATCAGAAGAAAAGGTATTGGTATCCTATTCAGGAGGAGTTTTCAATTCAGGAAGATATATCTTAGAGCCATTAAAATCATATTTAGATAACTTGAATATAAATATAGAATTGATAAACCCAATATTAACACCTGTAGCTGGTGCTGCATTATATGCTTATAAAATTTTCACACGGGAAGACAATCTTAAAATTGTTGAAACTCTATTGGAAGAAGAAGTAAAATGGAGAATAAGATATTGATGTATAATCGATATTTTGTGATTTTATCATTATTAAAGTAAAAAAATAGGTCATTAATCTTATTAAAAGGATGGAAGAAGCAATGGATATTATATCAACTAAAGAAATCTTATTGGATGCAAAGAGAAATAAATATGCTGTACCAGCATTTAATATACATAATTTAGAGACTATACAGGCTGTATTAGAAGGAGCCACGGAGTTAAAATCACCTGTAATAATAGCGACTACTCCTGGAACTGTGAATTATGCCGGATTGGAATATCTGGTGTCAATACTTAAAGCAGGGGCTAAAAAGACGAATATTCCCGTGGTACTACATTTAGACCATTGTTCAGATGAGGATTTCATAAAAAAATGCATCAATGCAGGATATAAATCTGTTATGATAGATGCATCCATGGAAAGCTTTGAAAGAAATATTCATATTACAAGAAGAATAGTAGAATTCGCTCATAAGCAAGGGGTTACTGTGGAGGCTGAATTAGGAAGAGTTGGAGGACAGGAGGATAATAGAATTATAGATGATAAAGATGCTTTGCTTACAGATCCTAATATGGCTTTAGAATTTGCAGATAAGACTGCTATAGA
Organism: uncultured Tissierella sp.; assembly: GCF_902479755.1. NCBI lineage: Bacteria > Bacillati > Bacillota > Tissierellia > Tissierellales > Tissierellaceae > Tissierella > uncultured Tissierella sp. The sequence goes on from NZ_CABSQO010000004.1 coordinate 71,428, forward strand.
TTCTCTAGCTGTGGCTATAGGTACTGCCCACGGAGTATATAAGTTAGAGCCTAAATTAGATTTTGATAGATTAGAAAGAATTAATGAAATAATAGATATTCCCTTGGTGCTTCACGGAGCGTCAGGAGTAGGAGATGGAGATATAATTGAGGCGGTTAAAAATGGTATATGTAAGGTAAATATAGCTACTGAAATTAAAATATCCTTTGCCGAAGAAATTAAGAGATATTTCAATCAAAATCCAACTGCTAACGATCCGCGAGATTACTTAACTCCCGCTAAAAGTGCTGCAAAAAAGGTAGTTATGGATAAAATTAGGATTTGTGGGAGTGAAAATAGAGTGTAAGCAGTTGATAGGAGGAATATATGTGATATTAACAATTACTTTAAATCCTTCCATTGATAGAAGATACAATATAGATAGGATTGAAAAAGGGAAGATTTTTAGAACAGATAATTATCAATATACAATTGGCGGAAAGGGTTTGAATGTGACAAAGGTAATAAAGACTCTAGATGAGCCGGTAATAGCAACTGGATTCTTAGGGGGAAGCAGTGGAGATTATATAGATAAAGGCTTGAATAATATAGATATTTCACATAGGTTTATAAAAATTGATGAAGAAACCAGGTCTTGTTTAGCTGTTATTTCCAGTGATGGAAGCCAGATGGAAATATTAGAAAGAGGACCATCTATATCAGAAGACGAGATTTCCGAGTTTCTAAAATTATATGAAGAATTATTAGAAAAAGTAGATATTATTTGTGCCTCAGGAAGTATACCCTATGGTGTGCCATTAGAAATATATAGAGATATGATTAATCTTGCAAAGAAAAAGGATAAAAAATTTATATTAGATACTAGCGGAGAGGCTTTAAGATTTGGTATTGATGCGGGGCCCTATTTAGTAAAGCCTAATAAAAAAGAGCTGGAGGATTTAACAGGTATAAAGATTGATTCTAATGAGCAATTAATTAGAGCAGTTAAAGATTTATCAAGAAAAGATATTGAAATAGTAGTTGTATCATTAGGGGAAGAGGGGGCTATGGCAGCTCATAATGATGATGTATATAAAGTCATAATACCTAATATTAGAGCATTAAATCCTATAGGTTCAGGAGATTCTATGATTGCTGGATTTGCTGTAGCTATAAACAGAAACTATGATCTTGAAACCATGCTAAAAATTGGAGCAGCTTGCGGTACTGCAAATGCAATGGAAAGTGAAACTGGTAAAGTGAATAAAAATAATGTAGATAGAATAATGGAGAAAATATTGATAGAAAAATTAACGTAAAATCAGATGAAGATTATCAAAGTGAAGTTTTTTCTAGCTCTCTTATTTGTGCATTAATAGAGAGGAAAAAATAGTTTACTTATATTATACTTGATTGTAAAGGAGAGAAGAGGATGGAATGGATAGAACGATTAAATAGCGCCATAAGTTACATTGAAGAACATTTAGAAGATGAGATTAATTATGAACAGATTGCAAAGATTGCTTGTTGTTCTACATTTCATTTTCAAAGAATGTTTTCCTATATAGCAAATGTACCTCTTGCAGAATATATTCGTCGTAGACGTATGACAATGGCAGCTGTTGATTTGCAAAATAGCAATGAGAAAGTCATTGATATTGCTTTAAGATATGGATATAATTCTCCTACAGCATTTAACCGTGCTTTTCAAAGCGTACATGGAATTACACCATCGCAGACAAGAGTAAAAGGTGCATTGATCAAAGCATTCCCTCCAATTAGCTTCAAAATAACAATTAAGGGAGATGTGGAGATGAACTATAGAATTGAACAGAGAGATAGTTTTAGAATCATTGGAGTAGCACAACCTTTATATAAGGAGATTGAGAAAAACTTTGAGATTGTTCCACAAATGTGGCAAAGGGTAGCAGAGAACGGAACTGTGGAAAAGCTTGTTTCCATGATGAATTCTGAGCCCATGGGTGTACTTGGAGTAAGTGCATGTAACGAAGAAGAAAATTGGAAGTATTATATTGCCGTTGCAAGTGATAAGCCTATTGATAAAGAATTTGAAGAATATATTGTTCCTGCATTAACTTGGGCAATTTTTTATGGAGAAGGTACTATGCCATACTCTATACAAGAACTTGAAAAAAGAATTGTAACTGAATGGCTTCCTACATCAGGCTATGAATATGCCAATGGACCTGATATTGAAGTATATCTATCACCAGATCCACAAGATGCAAAGTTTGAGGTATGGATACCTGTTATAAAAAAACATAATTAACACAGATAAGTAAATTGAAAATGGGAGGACGGTAAGAGTAAAAGCTTGCCGTTTTTTTATTTTAGTTATATTAGATGAAAGTGTAGATAGTTGCATCTTAAGTTCACATAAAGTATACTAATTTGAGAAGGGGGATTGCTTTATGAGAAGATATGTTATTTTTGCATAGCATTGGCTATTGCAATTTAATTGAAAAATTTAATTTGCCATATAGCCATTGCTATTCCTAAAAGAATATTATTTTAGGAGGGCAAAATGAGCTATAAGAGAGCAGAAGATATTCTGCCAGCAGAAATTATTGAATTAATTCATAATTACGTTGATGGAGAATATATATACATTCCTAGAAAAGATAATAATAGACGAGAATGGGGAGAGAGAACCAATATTCGTAGGGAATTAGATGCACGAAATCAACAAATATATGCTGATTATCAGCAAGGACATAAAATTATGGAATTAGCTAAGAAATACTTTTTATCTGAAAAGAGTATACAGCGTATTATCCTTAAAATGAAAAAAACAATTAGAGAATAATAAGTCAATGCACTTTAAGTGTATTGGCTTATTCTTTTTTATGAAAAGAGTTTAAGGTAGAAACGTAGCATAAAAGGAATTAAAATAGATTTTGGAAATAGAACAAAATTTAAGGAGGAAAAAGTATGGGTACACCTTTTTATTTTGCATAGTTAAGGCTATTGCAAATAAACAATATAATGTAATAGCCTTTTGAATATCTCTCATAAACAAAGGAGTGCAAAATGGGCTATTTAAGAAAAATTGAATATAAGATTATACAAAAGGATTCATATAAAATCATTCGTAATTGTTCTGGATGTGGATGTAAAGCAACATATATAAATACAAGGAAGTTTAGAGTAAATGCCAATGGAAAATATTTAGATATATGGTTGATTTATCAATGTGAAAAATGTAAGCATACTTATAATTTAAGTATTTATGAACGAATAAAAGTGACTGACATTTCTAAGATTGAGTATAACAAATTTTTAATGAATGATTTACAGTTTGCTTTAGACTGTGGAAAGAATAAGCAATTATTTTTAAAGAACAAAGCAGATATTGATTGGGAAAGTGTAGATTATTATATTATTGGAGATGATATGGAGTTTAAACAGGGAGATTATATTACAGTATGTAATTCTCAGAAATTAAAAATTCGGATAGATAAATTAGTCGCTAATATATTACATATATCAAGAAGCAAAGTTAAATCATTGGAGAAGGATGGAACTATAGAGATAGTATATAATTATTTTGAAGGTATGATAGAAATATTAATTAAAGGAGAATTTATAGGGATATAGTGTTTAACTCAGCCTATGGAGTAATTATTAATGACGAGATTAATTGCCCTAATAATAAGTATATTAAACATTTTCTCTGGACTAGCTATTTTCATGATAGTGAAATAATAGATATAGAATTAGAAAGAAAGTATAGTCAGAAAGAAGAATATTATGGAAATTTGCCTTTGATAAAAAAATATAATGGATGTAATAGAAATGATAAATTACTGTAATATGGTATAAGTGTTACCAATATTTATCACCATGAAGTATAATGTAAATTAGAAGGTGATTTAGTAGATCAATATATGGAATGCAGCAGCATCATTTGAAATGATTATGCATGGTATTGGTGATATTTTTAGTGTGAACAGTAACATTTTATGATTAGAATAACTGTGAAACCGCTCTATTTTTAACTTACACTGTATTAACTTTCATGAAATGTAACACCTGAAAAAGCTTGATTCTAAGATATGTCAAAGAATTTTGACAGTCTAAAAACAGCTAATGGAAAAGCATTTTGATAGACGGATTCCCAAGATTATGAAACAATAATGGTGTAAGGAGGAAATTCAAATGGAGATAGGTAAGAAGTTAAAAGCTGCTCGTTCAAAAGCAGGACTTACTCAAGAAACAGTTGCAAATGAAATACATGTTTCAAGACAAACAATATCTAATTGGGAGAATGAAAAAAGCTATCCCGATATTGTTAGTGTCATTATTTTAAATGACCTTTATAAAGTTAGTTTAGACGAACTACTGAAAGGAGATGCCGGTATGATTAAACATTTAGAAGATAGCACAAATGTAGTCAAGAGCAATAAGAATTTGACCATTGGTACGATTCTTTGGATTATCTTTTATGCTGGTCTTTTGATTGTGGATACTTTCTTCTATAAAATTCCCAGGATTGGAGGTTTATGGTTAAATATCTTCGTGATGTTCTTGTTCTTCATAGGGATCCTATGGTATTTTTTCGGCTATATAAAAGTATTAAAGTATATAGACAGAGAGAAGAAAAAGAAAAATTTATGTCTAACTCTATTTATCATACTTTATATAGGGAGTATATTTTTATCATTTCATTTAATAGGGTTAATTATAAATAAATTATGGCTTGAAATGGCCTTAAGAGGTATTCTTGTATTGGCATTATGTGCTCTAGCTAATTGGGGTTATAGGTTGACAATAAAACGATTTAATTAAGTAGTTGAATTATTAATTATTAAAGCGGTTAAGATCTAAAAAGATTAGGAAATAAGATTAAGCAGCTTGAAAAAGGAAAAACAAGGATTAATATTAAAAATTAAAGAAGAACTAGTTATAGATTATCATAAACAAATTAGAAGTATTAGAGCAAAAACGGAGAATTAATTCTTCGTTTTTTGTTTTGTATGTCTAATATATGTTATAATATTAAGTTAGAAAACTTAAATGAAAGGGTAATATTATGAATCTAATATCTATAGAGAATTTATCAAAGGCATATAGCGAAAAACAATTATTTAAAGATATAAATTTTGGAATAAATGATGGTGATAAAATAGGTTTAATAGGTATAAATGGCACTGGTAAAACCACATTTCTAAAGATTATAGCAGGTATAGAGGAGTCTGATACTGGAAGAGTAATTAAAGGAAATAATGTAAATGTTGAATACCTTCCACAGGATATAGACTTCGATCTTAATGCCACTGTAGTAGAGCAGGTTTTCAAAGGTAACTCTAAAAATATTCAGTTAGTCAGAAGATATGAAGAAGCTATTATGAATCCAAATACAAAGAATGAAGAAATTCTAAGATTAACTGGAGAAATGGACGAAGCAAATGCATGGGATTTGGAATCTGAAGCAAAATCAGTATTAACTCAGCTTGGAATTACAGATTTTAATGAGAAGATAGGAAATTTATCTGGTGGTCAAAGAAAAAGAGTAGCCTTAGCATCCGCTTTAATAAATCCTGCCGAGCTACTTATATTAGATGAGCCTACAAACCATTTAGACAATACTACAATAGACTGGCTTGAAGAATATCTAAGCAGAAGAAAGGGAGCACTCCTTATGATTACACATGATAGATATTTCTTAGATAGAGTAGTTAATCAAATAATTGAATTAAATAAAGGAAATATCTATTCATATAAAGGTAATTATAACTATTTTCTAGAGAAAAAGCTGGAGCGAGAAGAAATGGAAGTCGCCAGTGAAAGAAAAAGACAATCCTTGCTTAGAAATGAATTGGCATGGATGATGAGGGGAGCAAGGGCTAGGACTACAAAGCAGAAGGCTAGAATAGAGCGGTTCAATGAACTAAATGATAGGGAAATAGATTCTCCTCATGAAAAGCTTGATATATCTGTAGGAGGAACAAGATTAGGCAGAAAAATAATTGAAATAGAGAATATAGAGAAGTCCTTTGAGGGAAAGAAGGTTATAGATAATTTTAGCTACATTGTTCTAAGGGATGATAGAGTAGGTATCCTAGGACCAAATGGAAGTGGCAAATCAACTTTAATGAATATTATCTCAGGTAAACTTAATCCAGACAAAGGAACAGTAGATATAGGGGAAACAGTGAAAATTGGAGTATTTGCTCAGGAAAATATTCATATGGATAATAATCTTAGAGCCATTGAATTTATAAAAGAAGGGGGAGAATATATTGAAACATCTGATGGAGAAAAGATATCAGCTTCTCAGATGATGGAGAGATTTTTATTTCCTAAAGAACTTCAATGGACACCAATAGGTAAGCTTTCGGGAGGAGAAAAGAGAAGATTACATTTACTTAGGGTGTTAATGGAAGCACCAAATGTACTTCTTCTAGATGAGCCGACAAATGACTTAGACATAACTACGCTGACTGTATTAGAAGACTACATTGATGAGTTTCCTGGTGCAGTAATTATAGTATCTCATGATAGATATTTACTGGATAAGGTAGTTGAGAAACTATTTGTATTTGAAGGAAACGGAAAAATAATAGGATATACTGGAAATTATGAATATTTTAAAGAAGTATCTAAAATGGAAAAAGAAAATAATATGGTAGAAAAGAAACCAGAAAAAAAGGAAAGACAAAAGGAAAATAATAAACCCTTAAAATTATCATTTAAGGAGCAAAAAGAATGGGACGAAATAGATGAGATCATTGCAAAACTTGAAAATGATATATTGGATATAGAAACTAAGATGGCAGAAGCTTCTAGTGACTATACAAAACTTCAAGAACTTTTCAAGGAAAAAGAAATAATAGAAAATAAATTAGAGGAAAAGATGGAAAGATGGATTTATCTAAGTGAATTGGTGGAAAAGATAGAAGAACAAAAAAGGGATTAAATGAAAGGATGTTTATATGAATAAGATATTAATTTTAGCAGAAAAGCCTTCTGTAGGCAGGGATATTGCCAGAGTATTGAAGTGTAATAAGAAGGGAAATGGATTTTTAGAAGGAGATAAATATATTGTAACATGGGCATTAGGTCATTTAGTTACATTAGCTGATCCCGAAGAATACAATAAAAAATATAAGACTTGGAGTATGGAAGACCTTCCAATGCTTCCAGAAAGGATGAAACTGGAAGTCATAAGACAGAGCAGTAAGCAGTTCTATGCCGTTAAGGAGCAAATGCATAGGAAGGATGTAAAAGAAATAATAATAGCTACAGATGCCGGAAGGGAAGGTGAGCTTGTAGCTAGGTGGATTATAGAAAAGGCTAATGTAAAGAAACCAATTAAAAGATTATGGATTTCATCAGTTACAGATAAAGCTATAAAGGAAGGGTTTAATAATCTAAAGGATGGTAAATTCTATGAGAGTCTTTACAATTCAGCTATTGCAAGGGCTGAGGCTGATTGGATAGTAGGTATCAACGGAACTCGTGCCCTTACGGTAAAATATAATGCGCAATTATCCTGTGGAAGGGTGCAAACTCCTACTTTAGCCATGATAGCACAAAGAGAGGAAGAAATTAAGAGATTTGTACCCAAGGAGTATTATGGAATTGCAGCCAATACAAAGGATTTAAAATTAACATGGCAAGATAATAGCACTAAGGATATAAAGACCTTTGATAAAGCTAAGGCTGAAAAATTATTAGAATCTCTAAAAGGTAAAGATGCTAAGGTAATAGAAGTAGAGAAAACTCTTAAAAAATCATACGCACCGACGCTATATGATTTAACTGATTTACAAAGAGATGCAAATAGGATATTTGGATTTTCAGCAAAGGAAACTCTATCTATAATGCAAAGACTATATGAAAATCATAAGATATTAACCTATCCAAGGACAGACTCTAGATATATATCCGATGATTTAGTAGATACATTAAAGGATAGAATAAGGGCTTGTGGTATAGGACAATATCAAAAGCTTGCATCAAAGGTACTTAACTCACCAATAAAATCCAATAAGTCCTTTGTAGATAACTCTAAGGTAACAGATCACCATGCAATTATACCTACTGAGCAAAGAGTTTTATTGTCAGAGCTGAATGATAATGAAAGAAAAATATATGATTTAGTAGTTAAAAGATTTTTAGCAGTACTTTATCCTCCCTCTGAATATGAACAAACAACTATTAAGGCTAAAATAGGTGATGAAAACTTTATAGCTAAAGGGAAAAGAGTAATATCAGCAGGATGGAAGGAAGTATACTCAAATAATTATTATGATGAAGATGAAGAAGAAAATGAAGATCAAAATCTTCCAGTAATCAATAAAGGAGATCCACTAAAGGTAATATCATTGGTGCAAACAACAGGAAAGACCAAGCCACCAGCACCATTTAACGAAGGAACCTTACTTCAAGCAATGGAAAATCCAGTAAAATATATGAGTGATGAAAGTAAAACCTTGAAAAAAATAATAGGAGAAACAGGTGGCATTGGTACAGTAGCCACTAGAGCAGATATAATTGAAAAGTTGTTTAATACATTTTTAATTGAGAAAAATGGTAAGGATATATTTATTACATCAAAGGGCAAACAGCTATTAGAGCTAGTACCAGAAGAATTAAAGTCTCCGGCATTAACAGCAGAATGGGAGCAAAAACTTGGGCTTATTTCTCAAGGTAAGCTAAATAAAGATAGTTTTATAAAGGAAATGAAAGAATACTCTAAAACTGTAGTTAAAGAGATAAAGAACAGTGATGAAACATTTAGACATGATAACATGACTAGAAATAAATGCCCTGAATGTGGAAAATTTATGCTAGAGGTCAAAGGAAAAAAAGGAAAAATGTATGTATGTCAAGATAGAGAATGTGGCTATAGGAAGAATATATCCAGAGAGACAAACGCAAGATGTCCAAATTGCAAGAAAAAATTTGAACTGCGTGGAGAAGGGGAAGCACAAATATTTGCTTGTCAATGCGGATACAGAGAAAAACTATCGTCATTTAATGAAAGAAAGGCAAAAGAAAAGAATAATGTATCTAAAAAGGAAGTAGCTAATTATATGAAACAGCAGAAGAAGGAAAAAAATGAGCCACTGAATACGGATTTGGCAGATGCATTATCTAAATTAAAGTTTTAAACCTAAGACAGCAGATTAAATTCTGCTGTTATTTTTTTGTATTCAAGAGTCTATATCATCACATCAATATAAATCATGTAATTTAAAATAGTTATTGTATTATTAGCAAAATCATGTTACTATTTATATGACTAAAAAAATATAAATAGTCATATAGAAAGGAGGTTTAAAATGCCTAAATTTACCGAAAGTGAAAAACAAGCCATACAGGAAACTTTGCTTAGAGAAGGTGAGAAACTTTTTGTTGAGTATGGTTTAAAAAAAGTAACTGTTGATGAGTTAGTGAAGGCAGCGGGAATTGCTAAGGGTTCTTTCTACAGTTTTTACTCTAATAAAGAACATCTATATATGGATATTTTAAATAATTGTCAACGTGAAATGAGAGAAAATATGGAACAATTTTTAAGTGAAAACAAATCGGAAATGCCCACTGACTTGACTAAGAAAATATTTTTCTGGATGCTGGAAAGTGCTCAGCATTATCCACTAATTGAAAAGACTGATGAAATGACAATAGCATATTTATATCGAAAGCTTCCACCAGATTTAATAGAGATGCATACCCTAGAAGATGTTGAAGTATTTGAGAAGCTTGAGAAAATGGGTGTTACATTTAAGTGTAATTTAACTATAGCAGCAAAAGCATGTCAGGTATTATTTATGTCATCATTGTATCTGCAAAAAGAAGATGAAAATGTAAAGGAATCTGTTATGCATATACTTGTAAATGGATTGATTTCCGAGATTGTGGAGGTGGATACAAAATGATTGCTGTTGAAAATGTATTTGCAAAATATCCCGGTACTTCTGTCAATATAATTAAGGATGTAAGTTTCGAAGTTGGTGAGGGTGAAATATTTGGATTTTTAGGACCATCTGGTGCAGGAAAAAGTACTTTACAAAAAATATTAACAGGTGTCTTACCTAATTATCAAGGAAGTGTAAAGGTTTTAGGCTCAGAAGTAAATAAACACTCATCTGATTTCTATGAGGAAATAGGCGTAGATTTTGAGTTTCCGAATTTTTACAATAAGTTTACTGCTATGGAAAACCTCAATTACTTTTCCTCTCTCTACAAAAAACAATCATTAGACCCTATCCCTCTATTGGAAAGAATGGGTTTGCTTTCAGATGCAAATAAAAAAGTTGGGGGTTACTCAAAGGGAATGAAAATGCGATTAGGATTCATAAGGTGCTTGTTGCATAATCCGAAACTATTGTTTCTGGATGAGCCGACCAGTGGACTTGATCCAGCTAATGCAAGAATTTTAAAAGACATTGTGTTGGAACAAAAACAACAGGGGAAAACCATTATCCTTACAACACATAATATGCATGATGCAGAAGAGCTTTGCGATCGAGTTGCTTTTATAGTCGATGGAGCTATAAAGGCATTAGATTCCCCCCAAACACTTCGCAAGTCAAAAGAAAATACCTCTGTTGAGTTTTCATACATTAAGAATGGTATTGATAAAAATAAAAATGTATTACTCTCAGAGCTTTATAATGATATGGACTTTATGTATGCTCTGAAATCCTCTAATATTACAAAAATCCATTCTAAAGAACAGTCATTGGAGGATGTATTTATTGAATTAACAGGTAGGTGCTTACTGTGAGAGTTTTAAAAGCTTTGAAGAATGATATCTGTTACCAAGCTAAGTATGGATTTTACTTTTTATATGCATTTATCACATTTATATATATTATTTTACTTAAAGCAATTCCCACAACATATAAGCATACAGTATCGTCTATTATTATACTTTCAGATCCCGCTATGCTAGGATTCTTTTTTATCGGCGGTATTTGGCTTTTAGAAAAAGAAGAAGGATTGCATAGTTTCTGGAGTATTTCGCCTTTACAGCCTATAGAATATATTAGTTCAAAAATAATCTCATTAGGAGTAATATCTACTTTAGCAGCATTATCAATTATATTCTTTGGGGTTAATAGTGCAGCAAATATATTATTGATGACATTCAGTGTATTTATAGGTTCTTGTATTTTTACACTTGTAGGCTTATATTTTGCTTCTTTTGCAAAAACGGTGAATCATTATATGGTAATATGTGTTCCAGCACAAGTTATATTGATGCTACCTGCTTTTATGACAGCATTTAGATTGGGGAATCCACTATTTAATCTTATTCCAAGTACATCTTTATGGAATCTGATACATTACTGTATTAGTGGAACAGGAAAAGTGTTTTATAATTTAACAGTACTCATTATTTGGTTATGTTTTTTTCTGCTTATAACACTGTCAAGAATAAATTTAATCTTTAAAGGGTGCAGGAGGTGAGATAAGGCATGAGACAGCTTTATAGAGTTTTTAAAATGGGACTGATACAAGCTGGACGTGATGGAATACTTTTGGCATTATTGCCGTCTCCATTTTTAATAGGTTTAGTTTTTAAATTCGGATTGCCAATTTTAAATCAGATTTTAGAAAAACACTTATATTTTTCCATAGAAGAATGGTATTCCTTAGCAGATGCAATGCTTGCTGCTTTAACACCTATGATGTTAGCAATAGCGTGTGCGTTTATCATGTTAGATGAAAAAGACGAAGGAACGGGAACATATTATAGAATTACACCTGCACAACATAAAACCTACCTTTTGGCAAGAATCGTGCTGCCAATGCTTTGGTCACTGTGCTGTACTATTATTGTAATGGTTATTTTTCGTTTAACGAATTTAACATGGACCCAGATATTTATTTCAAGTTTTATAGGAATGGGGATGGGGGCTGTGATTTCTATATTGATTGTTGCATTTTCAAATAACAAAGTAGAAGGTCTGGCCATAAGCAAGCTTTCAGCAATCACTCTTTTGGGACTGTTTGCAAAGCCATTTATTCCAGTACCTTATCGTTATGGTACTGTTATTTTGCCTAGTTTTTGGATTGGAGAAGCAATCTATAATCAAGCAGATATATTTTCCATTATTATAGGTATATCTATTTGTTTACTATGGATTTTGTTATTTACAAAAAGGTTTTCAAGAAAAGTTTAGACTTTAACATAATAACACACTAATCAAACAAAAAGACCAAAGTAGAATAACATAATTAATTATAAAACATGTCATATTGTTCTTCCAAAATATAATTATATCTGTTATAATTAGGGTTGAAAAATACTAACAGTGAATATATTATGAGGGGGACAAAAATGGCGACAATAGCAAACTATAGAAGAGAAGATATAACTAAGAACAATCCTATCTTTTCTCCTATACGTACTACAATTGAATCTACTTTTTATGGCAACAATGTAGTTAAGGTTTCTTCATTATCAGAGGCATATAAATTAGCTAAGGATTCACCAGGTACCATAGTTACGGATATGCCAGTACATAGGCCAACAGAATTAGGATTAGACGAAGAGTCCAAAATACTTTTATTTAATGATGGTGAAATAACAGGACGATTTGCAGGTGCAAGAGTCATTATTGGAGAGAATAATGTAGACGAAGGACAATTTGCTGGCATTGCAAGAGAGGCAGCTTTTCATACAAGATATAAGAAATTATATCATGCCCAAGTAGTTATAGGACTGGACAAAGACTTTATGGTAAAAGCACATTTATTAATACCAGAAGGATATGAAAATACAATGTATAGCTGGATGTTAAACTTCCAATATATAACAGAGGAGTACATTAAAATGTACAAAGACTCAGTTAAATTACCAGAGGGAGATATCTATATATTATCCGATCCGGAATACTATCCACCAACTCATCCAAATGGATTAGCATTATTTGATCCAATGCATAATTGTGCTTTATTATGTGGAATGAGATATTTTGGAGAACATAAAAAAGGAACATTGACATTAGCTTGGGGTATAGCAAATAGAAATGGATTTGCATCATGCCATGGTGGTATGAAGAGATATAATTTCCCAGGGAATGAAAAATATACAATAGGTGTTTTTGGTTTATCAGGTTCAGGAAAATCCACAATTACTCATGAAAAACATGATGGAAAATACGATATAACAATTCTTCATGATGATGCTTATGTAATATCAACTGAAGACGGATCATCTGTTGCATTAGAACCTTCCTACTTTGATAAGACTCAAGATTATCCAACAGACCATCCATCAAATAAATATTTGATTACAGTACAGAACTGTGGTATAACTTTGGATGACGAAGGAAACAAGGTAATAGTAACGGAAGATTTAAGAAATGGTAATGGTAGAGCTGTTAAATCTAAATTATGGGCTGAAAATAGAGTAAATAAAATTGATGAGCCAGTAGATGCAATATCATGGTTGATGAAAGATGCTGTTATTCCTCCAGTAATTAAAATAAATAATCCTATACTTGCTTCAACAATGGGAGCTACACTTGCAACTAAAAGATCTACAGCTGAAAGACTTGCTAGCGGTGTAGATATGAATGCTTTAGTTATTGAGCCATATGCGAATCCATTTAGGACTTATCCTCTTGAAAACGACTATGAAAAATTTAAGGAATTATTTGCAAATAGAAATGTTGAATGTTATATATTTAATACAGGACATTTCTTAGATAAAAAGATTCCAAAGGAAGTTACCTTAAAAATTCTTGAAGATATTGCAACTAAAAAAGCTGAATTTAAACAATTAGGTAATTTTTCAGATATTGAATTTATGGAAATAGAAGGTTTTATACCAGATATGAATAGTGTTGAATATCAAAAAATGTGGCTTAGCAGTATTGATTATAGAAAAGAATTCTTATTAAATATGGAAACCTTCAAGGGCGGAAGAGATAAATTGCCTAAAGAAGCATTAGAACAATTAGAGAAATTAGAAAAAGAAATTTACGAGTAATGATTAAAGTAGGGGCGAACTTTGTTCGCCCTTTAAAATTTTCCAAAATTATTGAGATAAAATATTGTTATTGTGATAAAATAAGAGTAGAATGAATTACGAAGGAAGTGAATTATGATTAAGCTTGGGGAAGTACAAAAACTAATAATTAAAAGATTTACCTCTGTCGGAGCTTATTTAAACATAAGTGATGATGCAGATGATGATATACTACTCCCTAAATCTCAAATACCTAAGGGTTTAAATGTAGGAGATGAGATAGAGGTAATGGTGTACAATGATTCAAAGGATAGAATTATAGCTACAACTAATAGAGCAAAGTTGCAAGTTGGAGAACTGGGACATTTAATGGTAGTTAGCCAAACTAAAATAGGTTCATTCTTAGACTGGGGATTAGAAAAAGACCTATTTTTACCTTTTAGTGAGACTGTTGGCTCAATAGATAAGGGTAAAGAATATTTAGTTGGTGTCTATGTAGATAAATCTAATAGAATATGTGCTACTATGAAAATTAAGGATATGCTGAGTACAGATTCACCATATAAAGAAAATGATAAAGCAACTGGAACAATCTATAGTATCAATAGAGATATTGGAGCCTTTGTGGCGGTGGATGACAAATATGATGGATTAATTCCCAAAAAAGAATTATTTGGAGCCTATGAAGTAGGCGATATTATAGAAGTGAGAATCGCTAAGGTAAAAGAAGATGGGAAATTAGATCTAAGCCTAAGAGATAGAGTTCATGTTCAAATGGATCAAGATGCAAAAGTAATTCTATCAAAATTAAAGGAAAAGGATGGGTTTTTACCTCTAGGTGATAATAGCCCGCCAGAAGTTATAAAGAAAGAATTAAATATGAGCAAATCAGGATTTAAAAGAGCAGTAGGCAGATTATACAAAGAAGGTATTATTACGATACAAGATAATGGAATCAAACTAAAATAGCAAAAGAACAGGAGACGATCTAAGTGGTAAAGACAATAAAAATTAATTTTGATACAGTAGAAATGATGCTTTATTTTTGGCAATCAATTGCAGAAAGAGATAAGGTAGCAGAATCTTTTATGAGAGAAGTAGCAAGTAAGGAAGAAATGAAATATTTATATGGTCCTGATTTCAATGAAGAATCTGTAAGGAAAGTATTATCAGCAATATCAAATAGAGAGCTTTTAAACAATTCGACTAAACAAGAGAGAAAGTTTTGGAACAATAACATGTGGATGTTAGAAGACTTAGGTAATATGAACAATATGGTTAAGCCTGTGAAGACATTAAACTTAGATGATGTAAAAGAGAAATTAAGCGGAGAAACAAAATTTGAAGAATTAGAAGTAATCTTCATACCAGGACATCAAGATGAATACATTATAGATGATAATAAGTTAGTAATTAACTTCTTTAGATTAATGGTGGATTTCATGGATGAAACTAAGGTAAATATATCAGGGAAACCATTTAAAGAATATGTAGAAGAAAAGCTATTTGAGATCGTAAAATAATATTTTAAGGAGGCATATAAGATGATAACCACTACAACGCCAACTATTGAAGGAAGAAGAATAGCAGAGTATAAGGGTATAGTTTTTGGGGAAGTAATAGCGGGAGTAGACTTTATCAAGGATTTTGCAGCCAGTCTGACTAATTTCTTTGGTGGAAGATCTGGAAGCTATGAAGGAGAACTTATACAAGCTCGTGAGGAAGCTCTTAGAGAAATGGAATCTAGAGCAAGGCAAATGGGTGCAAATGCAGTAGTGGGAGTAGATATTGACTATGAAGTATTAGGTCAAGGTGGAAATATGCTAATGGTCACTGCCTCAGGTACAGCAGTAATTGTAGAATAATTTTCTAAAAAATACCCTTTCTTGAAGGGTATTTAATTTTATGGGGGTATAACTAAGTAAGTAATTACAAGGTGGAGGAAAATATGGAAATCAACATAGGAGATAGATTTGAAGGAGAAATAATTGATTTTACTCATGAAGGTAATGGAGTACTAAAGATTGATAACTTTACTGTCTTTGTCGCTGGAGGTTTGATAGGTGATAAAGTAGTTGTAAGGATAGATGAAATCAAAAAGAATTTTGCCATAGGCTCAGTAGTTAATATTACTGAGCCTTCAAAGGATAGAGTAGTATTAGATTTTGATATAAAAGAGGCGAGGGGAGGAATACCTCTTATTGAATATAGATATTCTAAGCAACTAGAGTGGAAAAGAAATAAGGTGAAGATGGATCTTGCCAAAATAGCTGGATTATTGGATGTAAGGGTAAAAGACACTATCGGTATGGATAACCCCTTTAGATATAGAAATCATGTGCAAATACCAGTTGGAGAGAAGGATGGAAAAACTGTTATTGGATTCTATGAAACTAATAGCAACGACATAGTGGATATGGAAGGTAGTATTTTACAGCCTGAAATAGGAGATAGGATATTAAAGATACTCAGAACTTGGATGAACCAATATAATATTAAGGCCTATGATAAAAAAACTAAAAAAGGAGTACTTCGTCATATTGGTATAAGAATTAATAAAAACAACAAAGCTATGGTAATTTTAGTTACTGGCAGTGATAGATTACCTAATGAAAAAGACTTGATAGATATGTTAACTAAGGAAAATGTAATTAGTATCTATCAAAATGTTAATAAACTAAATTCATCCATTACATATGGAAAAGAGTATAAAAAGCTTTATGGAGAGGACAGACTTTTAGACTATATTGGAGATTATAAATTTTACCTGTCACCTAATTCCTTCTTTCAGGTAAATAGAACTCAAGCGGAAGTTTTATATAATAAGGCTATAGAATATTTGAATCCAGATAAAGATGATATTATATATGATTTATACTGTGGAATAGGAACTATTTCATTATATATAGCTTCCAATGCTAAAAAAGTATATGGCATAGAAATAGTAAAAGAAGCTATAGAAGACGCTAAAGAAAATGCAATATTAAATAATATAGACAATGCAGAATTTATAGTAGGTAAATCAGAAGAAATATTTCCTAGATTGATGAAGAAGGGAATTAAGGGAAATAAAATAGTCTTAGATCCACCAAGAAAAGGCTGCGAAAAGGAAGTCTTAGAAGCAATAGTAAATATGTGTCCAGAAAGAATAGTTTATGTATCTTGCAATTCCACTACTATGGCAAGGGATGCTAAGTATTTAGTGGAGAATGGATATAAGGTAGAGGAAGTACAGCCTGTGGATATGTTTTCTCATACGGCGCATGTGGAATCCTTAATCCTGTTGCAACATAAAAATGGCTAAATTATAAGAGATGTCAAAGTAAATGAGGTAGAATTAAGGATGTGAGAGTGAGAGCTTTCATGTCCTTTTTTAATATAAAAATATAAGACGAACATTTCATATAGGAGTCGGTGAATTAATTATGAAAAAGATAATATTTATACCGCCTAAATCTTTGGAATATAAAAAGCTAAGAGTTGCAGCATATTGCCGAGTGAGTACCTTAAACAAAATTCAAAGAAACAGCTTGCAATGGCAGATAGGATATTACACAAATATGATACAAGATAATCCGGATTGGATTTTTGCGGGTATATTTTATGACGTTGGTAAAAGTGGATTAAGAAGAAAAGGAAGAATAGGACTTGATAAGATGTTAAAGAAAGCAACTAAAGGCAAAATTGACTATATTTTAGTAAAATCCATTAGTAGACTATCTAGAGATACTGTGGAAGTTCTAAAAATCATCAGATATCTGAGGGAAAGGGGAATTAATATGCATTTTGAGAATGAAAATTTGGACTCTATTAGAGTAGATAAGGAATTTGAAATAACACTAAGAAGCATGATTGCCCAAGATGAGAGTAAAAATACTAGTGAAAATATCAAATGGGGATTTCAGCGTAAATTTGAAAGAGGAGAAATCTTTACTAAATATAAGAACTTTATGGGATATACATGTGTAGAAGGAGAATTGGTAATTGTACCTGAGCAAGCTGAAGTGGTTAGAAAGATATTTGAGCTATATCTAAAGGGTCTATCATTTGGACAGATAAAAGGGTATCTGGAATCAATGGATATTAAGACGGTTACAGGAAATAAACATTGGGATACAACTACCATTCAAAAAATGTTGAGGAATGAAAAGTATAAGGGTGATACTATGCTACAAAAGACATATACAGAAGATTTCATGACAGGAAAGAAAGTGAGGAATACCGGACAAATTGATAGTTACTATATTAGTAATAGTCATCCAGCTATTGTATCTGATGAAGTTTTTGATAAGGTTCAGGAGGAGATGGATAAAAGATCAAGGGTGGTTTATAAAGAAGATGGAACAATAGAATCCAAAGGTAAAAGATATAATAGTAAATATTTATTGGGAAACATATTGGAATGTGGATATTGTGGAGCAGCCTATAGGAGAAGAACAGAAAGGGGTAGGGTTGTTTGGAGATGTGCAACGAGGATGGAGGAAGGGAGAGAAAGTTGTGCTGATTCACCCACATTGAATGAAGAATGGATTAAGGGGATTTTGGGGGAAGTTGTTTGTGGAAATGGAAACTATGATGAGGGAATGTTTAGGGAGTGGGTTGATAGAATTTTAGTTTTTGGTAGGTATATGGATATATGTTGTAAAAATGGGGATGAAATTAGGATTAGATTTGATATATAACATAAAATCGTGAATTTGATAATACGGTAAATAGTCGAGAAAGAATGAATATGCAATTTGAATCAGGGATAGTGATGGAACAGATGGTAGGCTAATATGGATAGTTGTTGGAAGATTAATAAACTCAAAGCAGTCTCTATAGATTATTATAATCTTGAAATAAATTAATTTTAATTGTAAAAAAGAATACCATCAATTATAATGATAATAACAACGTTGTTTATATGATTATAGAATTTTTGGAGGTTTTGGAATGCCTAATGTGAATGAACTTTTAGCTATTGCGATAGAAGAAACTATAAACTTAAATCAGGGCGAAAATTTTCTTGTAAGAGATTTATTTAAAGGGTATGAATGGAATAGGATATCTAGAAGTGAAAGGCTATTACTTGGTACATTATTTCTTAATTATGTCAACAATACTGAAGGTCAGATTAGGGCGATTGAAAAGACTTCATCGGGACAACAAAAGTATAGAGCTGAAATAAAAAATAAGGTTGGAAAACAAAACGATGAGTGATAAAGCTACGGGATCATATTATACGCCATTCAAATTAGTAGAATATATGACTGAGTTCATTAGAAATAGATTTAATATAAACGATGTATTAGAGCCAGCAGCGGGTGATGGAAGATTCATTGATACTTTAAGCAGTTTAGATTGTACAATCCATGGAATTGAGATTGATAATCAAAAAACAGAGTATCTAAAGAAGAAAAACTACAATAACTTAAAGATTACTTGTGCTGATTTTATTGATTATGCAATGGAGCATGAAGAAACATATAGTCTAATAATAGGCAATCCTCCATACATTAGCAAAAAAAATTTAAATGAAGATAAATGGAATGCCTCTTTTAAACTATTAGATTATTTTAATTTGCCACACTCTCTTTTTCAAAATCTATGGGTTTCTTTTATTTTAGGATCCATAAAATTACTTTCTCCGAATGGGGCTATATTTTTTGTTTTACCCTTTGAATTTTTGCAAGTCCAATATGCTGAAAAATTGAGAAATTTTTTAGAAAAAAAATTTAATACTATCGAGATTATAACATTTGAAGAAAAAGTATTTGAGCAGATAGAACAGGATGTATGTCTTGTGTATTTAAGAAATGAAAATGATGAAAAACCATTTATTAGATATACAACATTAAAGAGTATAAGTCAAATACAGCCAACTTTTGAAAGTGTTATTATGAGAAACAAACCTTTGAAAAAATGGTCAAATTGCATTTTAAATGATTTTGAAACAGAAACCTTAAAATCAATTTCATTACAATATCCCAAGATAAAAGAATTTGGAGATATCTCACCAGGGATAGTGACTGGAGCTAATAAATTTTTTATTATTAACCAAACATTTGCTAAAGGATTAGAAATGGAAGAAGGCTATCTTAAAATTTTATCTAAGAGTGCTGATATATCTGATAAACTAATTTTTACTAATGAAGACCTAAATCATCTGGTGGAAGATGATAAAAGAGTTATATTACTGAATTTAAATGATATGGAGGAGAATACTTTTACATGTGAGTTAAAAAAGTATTTAGAATCTGGAGAGGAAGAAAAAATAAATAAACGTTATAAATGCTCCATACGGAAACGATGGTATGACGTTCCAATAGTTAAAAATGGAGATGTTAGTTTTTTTAAAAGATTTAATATTATTCCAAGGATTATTGTAAATGATATTCAAGTTCATACAACGGATATAGCATATAATATAAGGCTGACTGAAAATATTGATAAATTTTCTTTTGCATTTTGCTTTTATAATTCATTAACATTAGTATTATGTGAATATAATGGTCGATTTTATGGTGGTGGTGTTGGAGAATTAGTCCCAAACGAGTTCAAAGATTTACATATCCCATACCAACCAGTAGAAAAAGAGCAAGTTAATATTTTAGATACAATGTTTCGAGAAAAGAGAGATTTTACAGATATTATAGACTATGTGGATGGAATTGTTTTGAATCTACCTAAAGAACAAAAAGAACTTTTACAAAATATTAGAAATAGGTATTTAAAACGTAGATTAAAGCAATAGGAGGAAATGATATGGAAACATATGAAGGTTTACATGATGCAGGCTTCAAATTCAATGCTAGACTTGGATAACTTATTTGTGGTAATCTAAATTCCAATTCATTTCAAATGAATTAATCCTAGAATGTCATTTTATGGGGATTTTAGAAGATCATAATTTATCCAATATGTAAAAAGAATGGGGATTAATTTGAATGTCAGTCTCATAAGAATTTAACTGGTATATTAATGACTGTGAATTTTGAACATTATAGTAGAAATATTTCTTTTTAATTTATATTTATGATTAGTACAAATTTTTAGCTTAGTAATAATACTTCTCTAAAAAGATTAGTTTAATATTAAAAATCAAATTTAGGAGATAACTATATGGAAGAACTTAAATATATAATTGAGGATAGTACAATTGCAGAATTACTTGGTGTCCAGAATTTTACAAATAAAGAATCAGCTGTTCTTGAGTTAGTAAAGAATGCTTTTGATGCACAGGCAACAGAGTTAAATATAATATTTAATAGGGACGAACTTATTATTGAAGACAATGGAAATGGCATGAATGCTGCTGATATAAAACGTCATTGGATGCATATTGGTAAAAGTAATAAAGACTATGATATATTAGATAAAAATAATAAAAGAAGAGTTTTAGCCGGGTCAAAAGGTATTGGAAGATTCGCTTTATCACGGTTAGGTTCAAATATTCAACTATATTCACAGAAAGAAGATTTAAAGAATAAATCAGTCCTTTGGATTACAGATTGGAATAGAAGTACACTTCAAGAGAACGATTCATTTACTACTTGTGGAACGAAAATTGTGATTCAAGATTTGAGAGATAAATGGAATAAAACTAGTATTGACAGATTGGCAGGATATCTATCTAGAACATATAATGATAACTTAATGAAGATATCATTATATTTTGAGAAAGAAAAAATCCTTGTAGAAAGATATTTTGCTGAGCCTAAATTGGGATATAATTGTACAAATAAAATAAATCTTAGATTTTCAGCTAATAACAGAAACTTAATATGCAATGTTTTGTCAGATGAGTTTAAAAAAGATGCTGAGAAATACTCTGGGGATATAAATATTTATAACTATAATAATACCATAGATATTTTGGAAGAGCTGGAAGGAGATCATGATCTTTCTATATCAAGAGAGGAGTTAGATACAGCATTAGAAAGATTAGGCGATTTTTCTGCTGAATTCTACTTTAGTCTTAAAGAGCCGGCAACAAAGGATATTGAAAAGTTTCTATATAAATATAAATTTCTATTAGATAGATACGATAACGGGATCGTTCTTTATAGAAACTCATTTAGTATATCTTCTTATGATGGAACAAAAGACTGGCTTGGGTTAGGTAGGCGTTCTAGATTATCCCCAGCAGCAGCAAGTCATCCAACTGGTTCTTGGAGAGTTAGGGAAAATCAATTAGCTGGTAAAGTGGAAATTGACAAAAGAAATAATTACTTATTATCTGATTTATCGAATCGACAAGGGCTAGACGAAAATATATATTATGATATATTTGTGAAAATATTAGATATTGGTCTAAGTGAGTTTGAAAGATATCGTCAATCAATAATTCGTAAAATTAATAAAAAAAATACTACTAATAAAGAAGATGATAAAAAACTAGTTGACAAACTAATTATGAAACCAACAATAATTAAAGACCTATCAAAAGATGAAGTTAATAAATTGATTTCAGAAATTAAGGAGTATAAAAAGGAAAATGTAGATTTTAAAAAGGAAATATCTAATACTGAAGAACGTTATAAATATGATGTTAGAATTTTAAATGTTTTAGCAACTTCTGGACTAAAGGCAACTTCTATTGCTCATGAAATGCATAATGATAGAAATAGTATTGCTCAAAATTGTGATGACATTATAGAAGCAATGAAACAATATGGAATTTGGGATTTTGTCAATGAAAGTGAACGAACCAAATATGCATTTTCTAATATACCAGAGCTACTTGATAAGAATAGACGAGTAAATTCTAAAATGATTTCATTTATGGATACAATGCTTACGGAGGTAGAGAAAAGTCAATTTTTTGCAGAAGAACATAATATATTAGAATTACTAGAAGAAATTAAAAATATATGGGAACGAGATTATTCGTGGATAAATATGCAACTAGAGCTTTCGCCTTTAATTTACCATGTTTTATCAGAAGATATTTTAAGAGTAATTTTTGATAATTTGATTTTAAATAGTATTCAACAGAATGATGATAAAAGTCACTTAAACCTTTTTATCCAATCATCTATAAAAGATGGAACTTTAGAATTTTTATACAAGGATGATGGAAAAGGATTAAGCAAAAAATATCTAGACAATCCTATGAAAATACTTGAAGTGCATGAAACATCTCGGAAACGTGGTCATGGGCTTGGAATGTGGATTGTAAACAATACTGTAGTTATGGCTGGTGGAGAAATAACTAAAATAGAAGGTGATGATGGATTTAGCATTCAATTTACTTTGGGAGGCAAAATGAATGGATAGTATAAAAATAGTTTATGTAGATGATGACTTAGATACTAATATCTCGCGATATCTTATGAGAGATTATCAACATGTAGATTTTAAAAAAGAATATAATGAGATTACTTTTAATAGTTCTGATGGCTATGATAGCCTTATTAATGATAAATTAATTAAAGAGGCTAATATTATTTTGATTGACTCAAAGTTATTTGAAAATGACAGAGTTACTACTGGAAAATTTTCTGGTGAAGAATTTAAAATGATACTAAAAAAGGTATTTCCTTTTATTGAAGTTATTGTTATAACTCAGAATGATATAGAAGTTGATTATGGAATTATTTCAAAATATCGAGGAGGAACACATTTAACTCCTCAAGAATACTATGCTATAAATTTAAAAAGCTCTTTGGATAATGCAATTACCAATATCAATATTTATCGAAATATAGCTAATAAACTAAGAGAGAATGAAGGTATTGATAAAGTTTTAATTGAAAAAATTATGAATTCATTAGATGGTGCCTCACAGTATGATGAGTTAACTACTAGAGATATTGATAACATTATATTAGCATTTAAGGAGCTACAGAGGGATATAGATGAAGAATGATTATAGAAATACAATATATTGTTCTCCACTGGAGGACCTAGAGGTAAAGAAGAAAATATTGAATGAAAAGATATGTCATGAGCACCCGCGTGCCAAAATAATATATAACCAAGTAAAAGATAAAAATGGTAGCTATAACAATAAGTTTATGGAAATATATAATTATAAGTGCAGTTATTGTGGAAACTCTATTGCCAACATAAGCTCTAACTTATTTGAGATAGATCATTATATATGTGAATCATCATTTGAATCAAAAGAAATTGCAGGTAAAATAGAAAATTTAGTTTTAGCATGTTATGATTGTAATAGATCTAAAAGTAATTTTTTAATTAAGGATGAATACATAGATATTTTAAGTCCAGATTTGGATAAAATTAAAGATGTATTTTATAGAGACGAATTGTTCTCTATCCAAATTTCTGAAGAATATAATAATGATATGTTTGTAAAATCATTTTATGAGCAGTTAAAATTAGGATATCAGTCTAGGAGATTAGATTTTTTATTGATAAATTTGAGAGGCTTGTGCGAAAAGCATGATGGAAAACCACATGCTGAAAAAATCAATGTTATACTAAGAAAACTACAACAAAAAAGAAACCTAACAAGCTTCAAGGAATAAATGGACATGCTATACTATAAAATGTTATTCTTCTAATAGTTAGTTATATTAAGAGTAGAGTTGAAATAAATTAAAGACTATCAATTATATTTTGAAAAATATACCAATGGGGGTATTTATGAAGTTTATTCAACTGATTTTATTGTTTTATGCAACGGTAATGAGTTTATTTATGTTAATTTCTAAAGTAGATGTAGAGTTCATTTTTTTGATTCCTATAATATTACTTGCTGTGATAGATTTAATAATTGAATGGATTATAGAAAAAGAATTTTCAAATAGTATGAACTTCTTTAACAAGCTTTCGCAACAAGCACATCCATTTGCAAGGCAGTTATGGGAAATATCAAAGAAAATAATGTTTATGTTAATTTTAAATTTTTTAGGATTTAGCTTATTATCACTATATACTGATATATATGAATTAACAAATAAAATGATATTCTATAAAGGAGCGATATTTGTTGGAGGATTATCAGTAATACTATTAGGCTTATCTATTAGTATTAGGATGATTCTTGGTAGTAAATATAATACAATAAGGAATAAAAAATTTGGATTTATAATTGACATACCCAATAATTGGAACTTTAATAAAGAGTTAACAGATAACAATAGTCTAATTGTTTATGAAAATCAGATATCTGATATGTGTTGTTTTATTTTTATTGAAGAGAAAAATAATTTTCATGATAGCACAAATCTTTTAGAATTTTATGAATTTCAGGAAGAAAGCTTATTGCTAGACAAGAGTATAACTATGGAAAATAAGCAAATGATTAAAACGGATAGTTGTTGTGTAAGGGTCAATTGTTTTTTGTTCATTAAGAAAAAGAAATACAATTGTTATAGATATTTTATTGAATCTAAAAGATTTTACTATGAAGTTCGATTAGTAGCATCAGCTAAATATGCTAGTGATGATGAAATAAATAGTATTATCAATAGCTTTATGCTTATATCTTAGTTCTCAAAATATATATCTAAGTTAATAAAACCAAAGTGTTTATTTCTATTATATTTCTTTTCTTTACGGTAAATAAGAATCTAAATATATAATTTTAAAGTTAAGTTATTTTAAAAGAGTATATATAATATTAAACGAATTTATCCGATTTGGAATTGTAGTAAGCAAAGCCTTCAAATAAAATTTTTGAAGGCTTTGCTGGTTACAATTTGAAAACAATTGTAAATATTATACTGTTGTTAAATGATATTAAAAATCTATAAGTATTATTAAATTTATATTGATTTTCAAATGATACTGTTGCATCATTTGAAAATCTACCCTGCCACCAAGGGGATAATATCAACTTACGACATCTTTATTGTCATCTCAAGGCACGTTGAGTGCGTGTTATTGATGTCAAGGATGTAGATATTGATTTTATTGGGTTTACAGGATTACATCGATCTTATCTACTCGACCTAAAGTTTATTTTTACGTTTGGAAAAATATATCTATGAGTAGAAAAAGGAAGATCAGTACTAAGACAGCTGAGCTTAACGCAAAGGAAGAATACAAGAAATATAAGAATTTGCATTTAGATGATGTTTCTAAAGTAGAGAAAGATTATATAAAAGCTTTAGAAAATATGGAAATCAAGTTGTTAGGTAAAGAAAATGAAAAATAATTTTATGTTATAATAATGGGAAGTAGATTATTTTTAATAGAGGGAGGGTATTCTGTGAATTTTTATATAGCATCGAGTTTCAAGAATATTGAACAGGTACGAGAGATTTCTAATGAGCTAAAGTTAAAAGGTTATATCCACACATATGATTGGACCCAAAACGAAAAAGCTAGTTCCCTTGAAAAATTAGCTACTATCGGTGTAAAAGAAAAAGAAGCAGTGATGAATTCGGATTTCTTTGTTATTCTATTGCCAGCAGGTAAAGGAAGTCATATTGAGTTAGGAATAGCCCTTGGGTTTAGAAAACGAATATATATATATTCTCCAACAAATGAAATCTACGAATATGATAAAACAAGCACTTTTTATCATATAGAAAGTGTAAATAAGTTTGTTGGGAGTTTTGATTTATTCACGCAATACCTAATGGAACAAGAAAATCAAGTTAAAATGAATCTTAATAAGAAGGATTAAATCGTCTTTTATTATGTAATCTATAAAGTTGTTTTATAAAAGTAAGGTTTGAAAGGTATAATTATTGAAAATATACCCTTCCGCCAAGGGGCTACCAGCCCCTATGGTCATCAGAATCACAGCAACAAGGCACATTGAAGCCGTAACACTACTTACAAAGTAAGTAGATGTACGTCTCATGTCATGAATGTCCAAGAGAATAAGTGTAACGAAATTCGATTGGGAACATTCTACGGCAGAAGTCAAGCATAGCGAAGGCTGATTGCAAGAAAGCGACTACTGAGAGTATTGCATTTATAAAAAAGAAAACTATATAGAAATCCTAAGATTTAAGCAGTTTTATGACCATTTTGTATTCGCAGAAGATGAGAATAATTTCAAGAAGAAAGTATATGTTTAATTTTTATAGATGTTGGTGCTATTTTTTAAAACTGCCTTGACATAGGCATCATTATGCCTTATTATTCATATAGTATGTTCTCTAGTTTTTTAGTTGGTACTATAATTACACTGATTCACACTAAACAAGCATATTAATTTTAGATTGGTTATATAATTAAAATTTAAAGTTGTAACTGGAATTAGAAATATGCAAGAAAATAAAAAAGTTTTTGGTTTTTAAATTTTAAAATATATGTAATAAATGTTCTATGATTACTATATACTTCAGAAGTGATATAACTATTAAAAATAATTTTTACATATAGAAAACAATTATAAGAAATTAATTTAGCAAAAAGGAAAACGAGATAAAATACTTATTCTTATGTTCCAATAATATGAGAGGATTTTTTTATGATATTTTTATTATTTATTATACTAGGTATTTGTGCTTATAAAATGAAATATTCAACAAAAGGTAATTATCATTTAGATTATATGTCAGTTGAAAATACTACATCAATAAAAGGAATATTTGTTTTACTTGTATTTTTAAGTCATTTTGTTCAGTATGTAGAATTGAATAGTCCTTTTGATATGCCATATTTAACAATACGTAGTTTTTTAGGACAACTAGTAGTAACTATGTTTCTTTTTTATTCTGGTTATGGAATATTAGAGTCTATAAAAAAGAAAAAAATGAAATATGTCAATGAGATTCCTAAGAAACGTATTTTAAGAGTATTATTTGATTTTGATATAGCTATATTATTATTTTTAATTGTACGTTTTATACTTGGATATAAATATGATATTAAAACTATTGTTTTGTCATTTATAGGTTGGACATCTGTCGGCAACAGTAATTGGTATATACTTGTAATATTAATAACTTATTTATTTACATTTATTTCTTTTAAAATATTTAAGAATAAATATTTTATGGCGATAAGTTGTGTTACTGTTCTTTCTGGTATTTATGTTTTGGCTGTGAGTAATTTTAAGCCATCTTACTCATATAATACAATTTTCTGCTATGCAGCAGGGATGTGGTTTTCTCTTTATAGAGAGAAGATAGAAAATATAGTATTAGCAAATAATACTAGTTATTTACTATCGTTAACAATATCATTAACTTTATTTGGATTTACATATTTATTTAATAATAAAGTAATAATTTATCAAATAAAGTCATTACTATTTGTTTGTTTAATTATTTTAGTTACTATGAAAGTTTCGTTTAATAATTTTATATTAAATTGGACTGGTAAGCATGTATTTAGTATATATATCCTGCAAAGAATTCCTATGATGATATTTAAAAAAAGCAATATAATCTCTAATAATACTTATCTATATTTAGTATTATGTTTATTGGTTACTATAGTAATTTCTCATGTTTTTGACATGGCAACTAGAAAATTTTATAATAAAATTTTATTGAAGACATCTCAGATAGCTACTTAGAAGCATAGGAAATATCTATATTCAATGAATTTAATTTAAAAGAAAAGAATAAAAATCAAAGTTCTATAATTAATGTTGAAGGAATAAATTCCCTTCAATATTTTTTGTCAAAATAAAACCACTTGCTATGCAGATGGTTCAAAAAAGCTTTAGTGATCTAACAAAAAATCCTCCTTTGATATAATAAGTTTACGGTCTGGAAACTTTAAAATAGTATCGAAGGAGCTAATATCTATGGTATACATTAGTAAAATTTTAATAAATATAAAATGGAACTGCAAATATCACATAGTTTCTACACCAAGAAAATAAATAATTTAAGAAAAGATAAAAATAGATATAGGAAAAATATTATATTGTATGTACCTTAGTAGCCACTATGGTGCATTTTTGAATGACTAAATATATAGAATTTAGCAAGTTACAACATAGAAGTATTAAAGAAGATACAATCACTGCATCGATCAAAAATGTTAGTACTAGAATCTGTGCGAGTTCTCAGAGAAATAGATAGAACTCTAAATATTATTTTAGCAGAAATTGGAGATGTAAGACGATTTAAAAACGGGAAATCATTAGTAGCTTATGCAGGAATTGATGCTCCACTGTATGAATCAGGAAACTTTAAAGGAACACAAAGAAAAATATCAAAACGAGGACCAGCTATTCTTAGAAAAATAGGCTATGAAGTTATGAAATGCATCAAGAGTAACAAAGCAAGTGAAGATTTGGTGTATCAATTTATGATGAAAGAAGAAGCGGAAGGCAAGCCATTAAAGGTGGCAAAAATAGCAGCCCTTAATAAACTTTTACGAATTTACTATGCAAGAATAAAAGAAGTCTATACTGTTTAAATCTTTAACAGATATAAGTATGAAACGGGTTAAACAGAGAGATCGGTTTAGTCTATTTTGTATGTTCAAAAATTAAATAGATAAAAAATTTGAAAACCTGCTAAAAAATACTTGATTTTTATTAGCAGGTTTTCATGCAAAAAAGGTGCTGATTTTTTTATCATCAACATCAAATATTATAAAACCATTATTTCCAGTTTCTAGGCAGATCAATTGCATCCGTAAGAACATAGATTAATTAAATTATCCATATCTAAAACTTCAATACCATTCCTAGATGTACTTACAATACCCATAGTGCGTAATTTTTTCAATACACGAGCTACTTCTAATCGTGTTTCTCCGATAATTTCACCTATTTCAGATTGAGTAAGTCTGATTCCTTTTCCCTGCAAATAGCTAGTATAAATATAAAGAAAATTACAGGTTTTAATAAAGGCCGTATTGTAGGATAGATTAATTGATTCAAACATAAAAAGATTAGAGTGACGAATGCAGTAGTCAGTCATAGCCATATGAAAATCAGGATTTTCTAACATTGCTTTATGGAATACTCTCGGAATTATTCTAATAGCTAGTACATCTGTTATGGCAGTTAGAACCAAAGCATCAGATTCGATTTTATACTCATTATCAGTGGGTCTACATAAGGAATATGGAAGAATAGAATTCTTACCATGAAAACAAATGGTTTTTATAGCCCCTTCCTCATGAGTAAGTGATAGCTTAAAAATACCATTAAGCGTAAAATAAAGATATAAGTTTGGATTAATTGATGTGATCTCATATCCTTTTTTTAAATTATATTTTTCGCCCAAGCTGCGTAATAGTGATTCAAATTTACTGAAATGATTTTCAAAATAATATTGTGGAAATCTCATCTTTGGAACCTCCCGATTAGATTATATAATTGGAATAATGCAAGTTTTAAAGCAATGTATATTTATGAAACATACCAATAATTAGGTGATTTCAATACTTATATTTATGAGACCTATAATATCATCAGAAGATTTTTTCGTCAAATAAGATTTTTATACACTGTGTATCATTTGATATAGATAGCATTTTTAATATTCAATATAATTTAGCTATAAAGTTACTTTATTATATCCAACAAATAAGAGTCTCAGTAAGGCTGAGGAGAAAAATTATGATATTTCTTTTAGGCTTAAGAAACTTTTAGCACCAGGTGCAAGCAAAAATTAAGGACTTAGTTTTAATTTTAGAGGAGTTTAAACTGAGGAACAAATTATAAGGAGTGATTTTCTTAATGGCAGGTATCTCGTTATTAGTATTAGTGGGAGCTATAGCATTAGGTGTTGCTTTTGGAAAGAATATAGGTATTATCTCTCTAGCAGCAGCCATGGTATTAGGATTTTTTGGAGGAGTTACAGGTAGTGCAATTGTTGCTGGTTTTCCAACAGGACTATTTTTAAATTTAACAGGAATGTTTTTCTTTTTCTCAATTGCCCAAAGTAATGGTTCATTAGAATTATTTTCTAAAAAGATGTTTCAAAAGATTTCATCTTTAGCAAAGTTTTATCCTCTTATGGTATTCTTAGTGTGTTTGTGTATAACCATAGTTGACCCAGGTGGACTGACGGTTTATACAGTTATGCCTTTAATCACAATGAGTATTGGATCTTATATGGGATATAACCCTGTTATGATTGGTATCCTTGCAATCGTTGGAGCAAATGCAGGTATGATGACACCTGTAGGTGTATTTGGTAATACTGCCAATATTATTGTTTCAAATGCTGGATATCCAGATTATACATTCCCTATATTATTTAATGGAATGATTATGCATACCATTGTATCTATAGTGATTTATGTATTATATAAAGGGTGGAAAATCAAGGATAATGGACTTAATAATACTTCAACTAACAATGTTTTTGAAGATATAAAGCCATTTAATACTAAGCAAAAAATTACCTTAGTAGTTCTTGTTTGTATGATATTAAGCATCATGTTATTAAAAACCCATGCAGGACTTACTGCCTTCGTATTTAGTTTAGCATTACTTATAGCAAACTGTGCCGATGAAAAAGCAGCCTTTGCAGGTACACCTTGGGAGGCGATATTCCTATGTGTTGGTATCGGATGTTTACTGAATGTAGTTGATATTTTAGGTGGCTTAACATTAATGGCAGACTTATTTGCATCGATCGCTACAAGATGGACTGCGGCACCTATTTTAGGATTTACGTCTTCAGTAATGTCATTTTTCTCTTTAGCTATTGCGGGACCTATACCTACACTAATTCCTACAGTTGCTCAGGTAAATGCAAGTATCGGAAATGTATTCCATCCATTAGAATTAATTAGTGCAATTATAAATGGTGGATATACTGCTACTATAAGTCCTTTATCCATGGGTGGAGCTATGATTTTAGCAGCTTACGACCAACTTTTTAAGCCTGATGTTTCAGAGAAAAACAAAGTCTTTAAAACATTACTTTTATCTGCTATTACTATTTCAATTATCGCTGCAATATTAGCGAATACAGGTATATATAGAATTCTAATAAACGAATAGTACTAGAATCAAAGGAGGAATTTATTATGGATAGAAAAATTTTAGAAGGAATCATTGATATGCACGTTCACTGCGGACCATCTATAGCTAATAGAGAGCTAGATGCAGCAGATATGCTAAAAGAAGCTGAAGCAGCAGGATATGCAGGATTTTTAGTAAAGGATCATTACTTTCCAAGTATGCTTGGAACTAAAATGGTAGAAAAGCATTTAGGAAATGGAACATGTAAGGTATATGGAAGTATGTGCTTAAATAACTCCATAGGACTTTTCAACCTAAAGGCATTAGATACTGCAAGACAAATGGATGCAAAAATAGTATACTTCCCAACGGTTTCAACAAAGAAACACATAGATGACCACCAAAGTAAGGGATTTGTAGGTGGTGGAAAATCAAAGATTGATGAAGAACCAGTTTCTTACGTTGATGAAAATGGAAATATGGATCCAGCTGCTATTGAATGTTTAAAATATATGGCAGAACATGATATGGTTTTAGGAACAGGTCATGGTACACTTTGGGAAGTTGACCACTTAGTTAAAAAAGCAATGGAATTAGGAGTTAAGAGAATCTTAGTAAATCATCCACATTATAATGTTGGTGCATCCTATGAGGATATGAAGAGATGGACAGATTTAGGTGCTTATATTGAATTAAACGTATGTGTTTTTGTTGGTGGTTCAAAGATTGGAAATGTTGAGGATGCTGTTTTTAAAAAAATTATGGATACTGTAGGCGTTGACCGTATTATTATGGATACAGATTTAGGACAAGTTAACAATGGTTCTCCAGTAGAAGGTATGTTTAATTATATTAATCTATTAGAAAGAGAATTTGGTGTTACAGAAGAAGAAATTAATACAATGACAAAGGTTAATCCAGTTAAACTATTTAATCTTTAATATTAATATAGAGACTTTTATTTTTAAATAGATATTAGTTAGTAGTACAGGCGACAAGCTTTAGATATGTAGATTCATTATTTTTAATATAAAATACATTTAATTAATGGAGGTAATGAAAATGGCAAGAGTAGAATCAGGAAATTGGAACAATTTACCTTGGCAAGAGGTAAGAGAAGGAATAACAAGAGTAGTTTTTGGTATGGGTGCAGACAATATTAACTGCACACTTAACAGAGTTGAAAATGGAAATGAAGTAAATCCACATTCACATCCAGACAATGAACAAGTTGCATTACTTTTAGAAGGAGAATGTGACTACTATGTTGATGGAGTAGCATATAGATTAACACCTGGTTCATGGGTAACTGTTCCAAAGGGAGTAGAACACTACATTCATGTGTATGATAGCCCCGTTCCATGTATGCAAATGGATATTTTCTATCCAATAAGACCAGAGTACATTGAATCTTATAGCAAATATTTAGAAGAAAATAAATAATAATTCAATGTTGCTGAGCTGGTTTTATAATTAGCTCAGCAATATTAATAATAAGCAGACTTTAGATAATATACTATATAAAGAGATAGGAGCTATTTTATGAAAATGCGTAACTTAGTTAAGGAAAAACTAGAAGATAAAGGATATGTTCTAGGAGCCTTTGTTGCATCTGGTTCACCTACCAATGCAGAAATCCTAGGAATTAATAATTTTGATTTCATTTTAATTGATATGGAACACGCACAAACAAATATGGAAACTATGGTGGATATGATTAGAGCATCTGAACTATACGAAATGGCACCTTTAGTTCGTGTTTATGATCCAGCCGATGGACCAATGATGGCACGGATGTTAGATGTAGGTGTACATGGTTTAATGATTCCCATGGTTGAAACTCCAGAACATGCAAAATATATTATAGATAATGTTAAGATTGCACCCCTTGGAAAAAGAGGCATAGGGGTAGGTCGTGGTCCTCGTTGGGGATGGTACCAAGATTATAACAAGGGAGAATGTAATGAGAATACTTATGTTATAATGCAATGTGAAACAAGAAAAGGTGTTGAAAATATTGATGAAATATGTGCAACACCGGGTCTCGACTGTATATTTATAGGAACAGCTGACTTATCCCAGGATATGGGATGTTTTGGAGATATGAAAAATCCTGAATTTACAGAAGCTATAGATAGAGTATTGAAAAGTTGCGAAAAACACAATATTGTCCCTGGTATCGTTACAGGTTCACAAGAAGAAGCAACAATGAGAATTAAACAAGGATTTAAATTTGTAACTATTATGAATGATCTTGGGTTTTTTAGAGCGCAAAGTAAAAATCTAATTGATAATGTTAGAAAAAGTATTTCTGAATAAACGTATTTTAAGCAGTATGAATATAATTTTGTAGAAGATAGATAATAGGTTTAAATAATTTTAATAAAGGACATCTGACAATATGGTTAGGTGTCTTTTATTGAATGTATATAAGTTACCTCAGTATTATTTAGGATAAGCTTTTTCAATAAGATTTTGATAGGTTGATTGACATCATAAAAAATGATGAGGTATAATGTTAGACGATTAAAGTGAAATTACATTAGGGGGAAGGAAGTATGGAAAATGAACAATCAAAAATTTTTGATGAGTATGAAATCAAATAGGTGTTGCTACCCGTAAAGATATACATAGATTTGGATATTGGCACGAGACATTTAACTGTTGGTTTATTAGTAAAGAAAATGAAACGGATTATCTCTATTTGCAACTCCGTAGTAATATAAAAAAGGATTATCCTAATCTTTTGGATACTACTGTTGCTGGGCATTTACTGGCGAATGAAACAGTTCAAGATGGTGTAAGAGAGATTACGGAAGAGATTGGAATTGATATATCCTTTCAGGAATTAATACCCTTGGGAATAATAGCCCACTGTATAGTAAGCGAAGATCTTATAGATAAGGAAATAGCAAACATATTTTTGTATAAAAGTGAAAAGTCCTTTGATAACTTTACGCTTCAGGAAGAAGAAGTTTCGGGAATTGTCAAAACAAAATTTAAACATTTTGCTGAACTTTGGCTGGATGAAAGAGAGACAATTAAGATAAAAGGATTTCTAATAAAGAAAGATGGAGAAAAGGTTTTAATTGATGAGAATGTAGGAAAGAATAAGTTTGTACCTTACCAGATTAAATTTTATAAGACGTTAATCGAAAAGATTAAAGAAAAGATTTAATTTGATTTAATCTTATTCAGCTATAGGAAGATGGTCGGATGCTCTATGTCTAAAAATATAGATACTACATTAGCTATAAAGGACTTAAATAATGTCTATAAACTTCAAAAACCTAATGAAGGTTTGATTCTTCATAGTAGTTTATTTCAAAGGAAAGAATG
This sequence comes from uncultured Tissierella sp., assembly GCF_902479755.1. NCBI lineage: Bacteria > Bacillati > Bacillota > Tissierellia > Tissierellales > Tissierellaceae > Tissierella > uncultured Tissierella sp. The sequence goes on from NZ_CABSQO010000004.1 coordinate 106,497, forward strand.
CAAAAAAATATAGAAAGGGAGAAGATTATGGTTCAGCTAGATGGGGAAATTCAAAAGATATTAAACCATATATAGATACAATTTATGAAGAAAACATTATCTTAACGAAAACTGAAAGATTAATGATGAATGGAAGGGAAATACGAGATGGGAAAGGGAAAATTATTTATTAAAGAGATAAAAAAGGAAAGAGAATATACGAGCCATATAGAATCAAAGTATTAAATACTATTAACTTTAAAAAGTCTATGCATTATAACCCTTTTGGGTATATTAACTCCGAAAAAGACATATTGAAGCTAGTAAATACTATAATTGCCAATACCAAGGGAGAAGGTGAAAAAGCAGGAGAAGACTTTTGGGTAAAGGCAGAAAAACTATATTACAAAGCCCTAATAGGATATATTTTCTATAAAGCTCCAAAGGAAGAACAAGAGCGGTATATTGAATTGGCTGATGGAGGGTTATCGGCTGATGCTGGAAACGAGGATGGATGCGCTGTCGCGTGAGGCAAATCCGCATGGGGACGATACCGGCGAGAAATTTCCGCTGGATTAAGATTTGTGGAGCCGACCGAATTTATCTATCATAAGTATCATATGTGTCATGTTCGTGGCAAAATATATAGGTCATCCTGCGCGGGTATATGATACATATGAGAGATATGATACATGGTTTGGTGCGACTCCGCATTTTTCTTCGCTGCTTGTGAAGGGGGCTGGATAGTGGCGATAATGAAGGGGTATGGCAGTTTGGGGGGGAGTTGTGTTATGCTTATTAGGAACGACACCTAACTGCAAACTTAATATTTTGGTATGTATAACCGCATAAAAAGATAACCGTCCTCCATATCGTCTGTCATTTCAAATCCTATGCTACTCCATAACCTTTGTGCTGCTATATTTTCCGGCTCAACTGGTAAAGAAATTTTACTTGCGTTGTACTCTTTACACAAATATTCAACACAAAGCCTAGCTGCTGCCACTCCATAGCCTCTTTTCTGAAAACGGCTATCTATCATGAAATTTATGATTTGATGGTTCTCTTCGCCAATATACATTAAAACATAGCCCACCATCACATCATCGGCATAAATTGCAAAGGGGCGCGAATCATCATAAAACACCCACGCCTCGGCCAAAGACCACGCGACAGGGTCTACAAAGTCTGCATTGGCAACAGATGTACTCAGATTCAAACACTCTTCATAATTATCTTCGTTAATCGTTCTTAATTCTACCAAAAGAATCCTCCTTTCTTAAACATAGCCAAGGTTGTTTAATATAAATAATACCGAACTACGCCTATTTCCTTCGTGTTCGTATAAAAGAATGGTACAATATAGCTCACAAACAGTATAGCAAAGCCCGATGCGAATTGCTATGTCTTTTTATTTGCGGAGCCGATCAGGTTTATTTATCATAAGTATCATATATCCGCGCGGGTCATCCTACGCGAGTATATTATACTTATGAGAGATATGATACATGGTTTGGTGCGGCTTCAATAAAAAGAAGGTACATAGATTATGTAAAGAATTAAATGTGCTAAGACTCCAAAGGATTGTTAAACCTAAGTATCCAAGGAAAATAGTTCAAAATAGAGACATTACAAACTCTAATTCCCTTTGGGAAGTAGATATTAAATATGGTTACATCCATGGTGAAGATAGATTTTTTTATATAGCCTCTTTTCTAGATGTATATGATAGAAACATAGTAGAATACCATTTAAAACCCCAAATAAAAATGCCCGTATAGAATCTTTCCATAGATTGCTAGAGGATAAATATTTATGTATAATAAAAGAAGCGAGAAACATTAAAATATAGATAATCTAAGAAAAAGAAAGTATTCGTCAGTTTTTGTCCAATATTAATGGGTCAATCCGCAACAATTGATAGGGGAATCAAAAATTATGAGCTAAAACTTCGAGAAGTAGATTTGAATAAATCTCGCCTAGAAAATGAAACTTGGTACTTTTCTATAGTGGATGTTATATCAATATTAACAGATAGCAATGAGCCTAGAAGATATTGGAGCGATTTGAAAATTAAGTTAAAAAATGAAGGAAATGAACTGTACGATAAAATCGTACAGTTGAAAATGACAGCAGCAGATGGTAAAAAAAGAATGACGGATGTTGCTGATACAGAAGAACTTTTGCGAATCATACAATCAATTTCATCCCCGAAAGCAGAGTCTTTTAAAATGTGGCTTGCTAGGGTGGGTAGTGAAAGAATTGATGAGACTATTGATCCTGAACTTACCATTGACAGAGCACTGGAAACATATCTTAAAAAAGAATAGATAAATCAAAGATTACAAGCCATTCAAGTACGTAAAGAATTAACTGATGAATGGAATAATTGAGGTGTAAAACAAGGAATTGAATATGCAATACATACTGATGAAATTACAAAAGCATGGGCAGGATTAAGTACAGGACAATATAAGAAGCTTAAAGGATTAAAAAGGGAGAACTTAAGAGATAATATGTCTACATTGGAGCTTGTACTAAATATGCTAGCTGAAGCAACTACTACAGAATTATCAAAGACCACTGAACCTAAAAACTTTGATGAAAATAGAGGAGTGGCAATAAAAGGTGGAAGTATTGCAGGAAATGCTCGGAAGGAAATTAAAAACACTACTGGTAAACCTGTTCTCACAGAAAAAAGTGCTGTTGATTTTACTAGAGTTATTGCAGATATTATTATTGATAGGGAAGACAATAAAAAATAAAAGCAAATAATGCAAGTAATCAGAAATATATAATTCCACCAAGGGGATACTATCTCCCTACGACATCTTTATTGTATTCTCAAGGCATGTGGATAGTATAATTCTGATGATGTATTGTGGTGATAAGGGTAAAAAGTAGAGTTCGACTACAACATATGGTGGTTTTGGAGCAATTTTCGGTCAGAAATGAGCTGAAAAACACCGTTTTTTGCCCCCTGTTTTAGGACGGAATATAGATGTATAGGGTAATTTTAGTGATGGCAGAAGAAAATTGGAAAAAGTAAGGCTAAAAATGAGAGGTGAATCTTATGCTAATTTATTTAGCAATGATTGAATCAGAAGAGGATAAAAGTAAATTTGAACAACTTTATATTACATATAAACAAACAATGTTTTATGTTGCCAATAGGATACTCAAAGATGAATATTTATCAGAGGATGTTGTTCATCAAGCATTTTTAAGAATTATCGATAACTTATCTAAAATAGATAAAATTGATTGTCACAAAACCAAAGGATTTATCGTTGTAATAGTAGAGAATATAGCAATTGATTTCTATCGCAAAAGAAAACGTGAAAATAGTATATCCTTCGATGAAGTGGGAATTTATATAGAAGATGTAAGGAATAACAGTAAATTTATACTGAATGAAATAGAAGAAGCTATCTTAAAATTGCCTATAAACTATTCTACTGTGTTGAGACTAAAATATTCCCAAGGATATACCAATAAATAAATTTCCGAGATTTTGAGATTGTCTGAAGAAAATGTAAGGCAAAGATTAGTAAGAGGCAGGAATAAGTTGGAAGAAATCTTATCTGAAGGGAGTGAGAAGGCTCATGAGTAAATATACAATTGATGATGATTTATTATATAAATATGTTAAAAGTGCAGAAAATATAATGCTTGAAAATTGGCCTAAGGAAGAAGAATTATTTCATAAATTTTCAAAGAGATTTCAAAAAAAGATGAATAAACTTATACAACAAGAAAAAAGATATCCATTTATGAAATCATTTATAAACTATAGTAAGAAAGTTGCAATTATATTTTTAATATTTATATCTATAGTATTTGCTACAACAATGAGTGTAGAAGCATATAGAATTAAGTTTTTTGAAGTAATCACAGAAATATGGGAAGAGTTTACATCAGTAGTTTTCAAAAATAAAGACAATATAAATGAAGATAAATTGATACCGATTAATCCAATCTATATCCCAGATAATTTTAAAATTATAGAGCATGAAATTAACTCTTATGAACAATTTATCTATTGGCAGAATGATAATGGTATTGAAATAATGTTTGAGCAAGCTAAAATTACAGCAAATTCAATTATAACTGATACAGAGGGGATAGATGTAGAAGAACTTTTAATAGGAGAGCAGAAAATTATTTGTTTTACTAATAAAAATGTTAATCAATTTTATTGGAATGATGATAATTATACATATACAATCATTTCAGAATATGATAAAAATGAGTTATTAAAGATGGTTAAGAGTATAATAGATAAAAGATAAACATAAAAATAAAAATGTTTTTAAATTAAGTATCACAAAAGGCCCTTTTCATTCGTTGATATAGTAAGAACAAATGAAGGGGGTCTTTTTATGACTAAGAGAAAACTAATTAAAATTGGATTATCAACTGTAATTTTATTGCAAATTTCAATGCCAGCTTTCGCTGCAGAACATGTTTTAACGCCAATAGAACCAATTGGCAATATACCTATAATAGTCCCATATATGAAATATACAGCAAGAGCTTCTACAAACCTAATCATTGATTCACGAGGTAATGCCACAGTAACAGCATCAATTGATGGCTATAAGGGGATTACAGATAAAGTAAGCATAAGTGCTGAATTACAGCAATATAAAAATGGGAGATGGACAAAGGTTACTTCCTTCTCTGATTCAGATAATTCTCATCGTATAAGAATATATGAAACTGCAAAGGTATCCAAGGGATATAAATATAGAGTTGTTACAAAAGTAACTGCTATACACAATGGAGATAAAGAAACAAAGACCATTACAAGTAGTGAACAGAAATATTAACTACTATGTATGGGAGGTGGTGTTTAATATGAGGGTGTGACTTTTGGTTGTAGGTACTTGAAGATTAAAAAGTCAAAACAAAAGGAGAGATTATATTATGAAAAAGTTGACTACTAAAATTATTAGCTTTATACTTACATTATCAATGATATTAGGCATAGGTACAACTACATTTGCTAATGGTGTTGAATTAAATATCATACAGAGAGATGCTAAACATAGTGATGTTATTGTAACTGATGAGGGTATATACATTAATGGTTCTTACTATACACAAGAACAATTCATTCAATTACTCGATACTGCAATTGAGATAGAAAATCCAACAGGTGGGATAAATACACAAAGTGCTGCAGCATTAGTAGCAGGAACATGGTGGATTCCTGGAATAGGAGAAGTAGTAATAACAGCAGCAGGTGTAATTATTGTTGGTGGTGCAGTAATTAAGGCGGGTACATGGATTTACAATGCTGTAGCAGAATGGTTTGAAGCAAGGGCAGAAGCAAAAGATTATGAAAAGGCAAAAAAAGATGGCAAACCAACCAAAAATCATAGTCGAACTAAATCACACAAACAGAAAGACAAGGGAGAACCTTATTCCTCAAATGATAATTATGATGAAAAAGGTAAATTAAAAGAAAGACGGTACTTTGGCAAAGATGGAAAACCAGATATGGATATACATTATACAGATCATGGTAATCCCAAACTACATCCAAAGGTACCTCATAGACATGATTGGAAAAATGGCAAGCCAGGTCCAGGATATTAATCTGAAATAGTATCAGGAGGTTAAAAGTATGTCTAAAGATGAAACTTATAAATTAGAAAGTTTTATGAAAGATATAAAAATGGGATTAGAAATTGAATTCACTTTTAATGGTAAGGAATATACTTTAAGTAGAAGTGACGATAAATATGCGTTTACAGATGTAAGAGAACAAATCTATGCCTTGTATAACTCTTATGAAGAGTTATTGGAATCTATTAGAATTGAAGGATTTAGTATTATAGATATAATAGATAAAAGACTTTATCAGAACTGGTATGTGTATTAGCTCTAAAATATCGTTGTTACCTATGTAGTAAATTATGATAAAAATGAATTATTAATGATGGTTGAAAGTATAATAAATAAAAAATAAAAAAAATCAAATTAAGTATCATAAAAAGGCCCATTTCATTCGCTGATATAGTAAGAACAAATGAAGGGGGTCTTTTTATGACTAAGAGCAAACTAGTTAAAATTGGATTATCAACTGTAATTTTATTGCAAATCTCAATGCCAGCTTTCGCTGCAGAACATGTTTTAATGCCAATAGAACCAATTGGCAATATACCTATAATAGTTTCATATATGAAATATACAGCAAGAGCTTCTACAAATCTAATCATTGATTTACGAGGTAATCCAGAAGTGGATATTAATGATATTAAAAATGTGTTGTTGGTTTTAAAAGAAGAGCAGATAGCAGTGGATAATATGCACACATCATTAATTCCCTAAGATGGCAATAAAGATAATGATATAGTACTTGAAAAATCATCCTATCATTTTTCACCTAAAATATGGTATAATACAAGGAAATTCTCATTTTGCTCTGAATAATGCACATGAAGACGGGACTTTCATTAAAAAGCATAGCAAGAAGATTTGGATTGAGTCTTCAAGAGGATTAATTAGGGGAGGATACGTTATGAAAATTTCAAAAAATGATGCATTGATATGGTTTGATTTTTTTTCACAATTGGCTGAGGAAGAGGAGATTAGCACAAAACATGAAGAAATCATCTACTCTACCTTTGCGCAAATTGAGGCAACGATTGATCATAGAAATGATACGTTAATGTCGAAAATTAGAAGCTTGAAAACTTTGGAGAATAGAACTTTTTTTGTGGGAAATGAAATCAAATTTCCAAAAGGATGTCGTTCTTGTCTGTTGGGTACTGGTTTGAGTGCAATTAGGAAAACAAACAAATGTAACATAGAGTGTAAGTTCTGTTATAATTATGGGCAATTAGAAGATATTCCTCCAATTGGAGAAGATATGTGGGAAATTGGGGGCACTAAATTTTATGAGAAGGATATTGATTTGCTTCTTTCCATCCACCAGAAACCCACTGGAATTTCCTACGTTTATTTAGAGCCGTTCATGGAAATTGAAAAATACTATTCAGTTATAAAGAAGTTTAATGATGCTCAAATTTATCAACATCTATACACAAATGGCACTTTAGCCACTGAAGAGACATTGAAAGCATTGGGTGAAGCCGGTCTTAACGAGATACGTTTCAACCTGGGGGCTTCTAAGTGTTCAGACAAAGTTATTGAAAATATTGGAATAGCCAAAAAATATATTAAATATGTAGGTATCGAAACTCCAATGACTCCTGAGTTTTTCGAAGAATTTTTTAAGAAAAAGGAAGCAATCTTTGAGACAAAACTCGATTTTATCAATTGTGCAGAACTACATTTAAATGAGAATAACATAGACAATTATTATGGGGAAAACATGTATATTTCCAGACATGGCTATATATCTCCGACTTGGAGTAGGGAATTAACTCTGAAATTCATGAAAATAGCCGATGAAGAAAATTGGGATTTAGTAGTTCATGATTGCTCAAACTATACAAAATTTGCCAGAGGTTTAAATTTGAGCAGCAAAGAGGGTATGTGGTTTGGTGCCAGTAATTATGCTTGTGAGTTTTCTAGGATTCCATACGAAGTATTTATACCAATATTAAATGATGACAATTTTAAATTTTTAAGTGAAGAAGAGTTGCCTGACGACTATAAACCAGAGATGATAGATATTTAGAGTGTTTTGAAACGGAGTCTTCTCTGGAAGAATGATTAAATATTATTTTGTTGATATACCATAGGGCATATTCGTCAGAATTTCTGAAATAGATGGAATTTGTATCAAATAAAACCTTCAAAAAATCAACACATTTTTGAAGGTTTTATTGCTTGCGATTTACTTGAATTGTAAAGCAAAAGCAGGCACCAATCGATAGAAAAATTGGCTGTTATAGAAATATACCTTGTCACCAAGGGGATACCATAGTGGCCTGATATCTTTTTTGTGCACGCAAGGTATGTTGGGATGGTAGTAATGTGACGGAGCAGGTTAGATGTGAAAAACAGGTAAGATGTAGAAAAAAAGATATAGAACAAGGCACTCTACGTTCCAATTCGTAGAGTACCTTGTTCTTTTTTTATGTGTCCACATCCACTGTTATGTCGGACTTGAATTGCACAAGCAGATAGCCTATAAAAAACTAAAACAAATTCTAAGTGACTAGAATTTGTTTATAAAGGGAATACTTATATTTGCATTATAAAGCAAAGAATATAGTATAAATAATCTGTGTAGTGCTCTTATTATGAAAAGAGGGAATTAATGAATATATTAGAAAGAAAGATATTTGAATCAGTACCGGGAAAACAAGTGACATTAGCACATATTATAGCAAATCCAGATGATCGAATCTTTGAAAAATTAGGCTTGAATGATGAAAAGTATCATGCAATTGGTATTTTAACCATAACCCCCCCAGAGGTTGCAATCATCGCTGTGGATATAGCTAAAAAGACTGCACCTATTAAAATAGGCTTTGTTGATAGGTTCAGTGGGTCTGTATTTATCTTAGGGGATGTAGCAGCTGTACAATCTGCTATGGAACAGGTTGTTATTTCTTTAAGGGAACTTATGCAGTTTTCTGTCCCCCAAATAACAAGAACATAATAGGTAGGTATAGAAAATGAAAAAAATTATGTTAATTGGATCAGTTGGAAGTGGAAAAACCACCCTTTGCCAAAGGATTCAAGGAGAGAGCATTAAATATAAAAAAACACAATCGGTTGAGTTCTATTCTCAGATGATTGATACACCAGGTGAGTTTGTCTTGCATAGAAGATTCTATAGTGCTCTACAAATGATGGCCGCTAGTTCAGATATCATTGGATTCGTTTGTAGCGTGACGGAATCAGGCCAGACATTTTCACCCTATTTTGCACAAAATTTTACGAAACCATGTATAGGAATTATTACAAAGATAGATCTAGCACCAAATGAAGAAGCTATTATAAATGCTGAGAAAAGATTAGAGTTAGCAGGTGTCGGGAAAATTTTTCGCCTCTCAGCTGTTGAAGATGAAGGAGTAGCAGAGTTGATAGCCTATCTTTCTAAGAAGAAGGAGGAATAAATTTGCAAATTTATACTAGAACTGGTGATAAAGGTTATACTAAGATAATCGGTGGTATTCAATTAGCAAAAGATAGTGAACGTATAAAAGCATATGGAACTATTGATGAATTAAATAGTTTTGTAGGATATGCTATCACACTTATAAAAAACAATGATTCTTTGAAGAACGAATTAACACAGATCCAACAGTATTTATTTGATTGTGGCAATGATTTAGCAACGCCAACAGGAAAAGGAACGTATCGAGTTACATCTGATTTGACAGAGTGGATTGAAAAGCGTATTGATGCTTATGCAGGTATTCCTCAAGAAGTGGAATCTTTTATTTTGCCAGGTGGTTCACAAGCAGCAAGTATTTTGCATATTTGCAGAACAATTGCCAGAAGAGCAGAAAGAGAGATAGTAACGTTCCAATGGACTAATGATATGAATGAAGAAGTTTTGATATTTGTTAATCGCTTATCAGATTACTTTTTTTCATTAGCACGTGTTGCAAATGTAAATGAAGGCATAAAAGATGTGCTTTATGAAAGAAGTGGGAAGGTATTCCATATAGATTTGAAAAAAGAGGATTTATAATAACTAGGAATACATTTTTAAAAGGCGTCGACAAGATTAAGACTTAATAATATTCTATTAAAAAACAAGCACAATGGCGTGCTGATTTTTAGAGACGAAGCTATAAGAAAATAATCGGATCGATTTATTTTCCTATGGTTTTTTTGTTAGAAAGGAGTAGTAGCTATGCAAAAAATAAGATTTGGAACAACATTATATATTGGTGAAGAAAGTCTGAAAAGATTATCAGATTTTAAGAATGAAAAGATTTTGATAGTAACAGATTCTTTTATTGCTTCATCAGAGTTACTTTCACATATTAGAAACTATATTGATAGCAGCACAGAAATAATGGTGTTTTCTGAAGTTATTCCAGATCCCCCAATTGATAACATTGTTGCTGGGTTAGAATATAGTAAGGGTTTTCCAGCTACAATTTTATTAGCAATAGGTGGTGGCTCTGCTATAGATGCAGCAAAAGCTATGCTTTATTTTGGTAAATTGACGGATAGATTTAGTGGGATACGATTTGTTACTATTCCTACAACAAGTGGAACGGGTTCAGAGGTTACGAATTTCTCGATTATCACTGATGATGAAAAGGGAACAAAATATCCATTGATTACGGATCAAATATTGCCAGATGAAGCTATTTTAGATTCTGGTCTTGTTGCAGGTTTACCACCTAAGCAAACTGCCGATACAGGTATTGATGTTCTTACTCACGCTATAGAAGCTTATGTTTCCACTAGTGCCAATGATATCTCTGATGCTTTAAGTGAAAAAGCTATACGATATGTATTCACTTATTTAGATAGAGCTTATAAAGATGGAAATGATAAAGAAGCACGTGAAAAAATGCATATGGCCTCAACAATGGCTGGAATGGCCTTTAACATAGCTTCACTAGGGCTAAACCATGGTATAGCACATGCAGCAGGAGCACGTTGGCATATTCCACATGGAAGAATAAATGGTATCTTATTACCAAATATTATTCGCTATAATGCAGGAGTTACTGAAGGGAATTATACTAAGAATACTACCACCGCTGCAAATCGGTATGCAGAAATCGCTAAATTCTTAGGATTAAATGCCGGAAGCGCACAAATAGGTGTACGAAGTTTAGTAAATGCAATCCTTGCACTTGAAAAGAGACTTTCCATTCCAAAGAATCTTTCCGAATGGGGAGTTAGCAAGGAACAATTTGAATCAGATAAAAATGTAATAGCAGAAGCTGCTCTTGCAGATCGTTCTACAGCAACAAACCCTATTGCTCCAACTAAAGAGGATGTAATTAATATTCTAAGGAAATCATTTATATAAATTTTGATTAAATGAGGTGATTACTTGGAAGGAAATGAAAGAATTATACAGGAATATGTTCCTGGTAAACAAATCACCGTTGCACATATTATTGCAAAGGCTGACTCGGAACTATATCCAAAGATGGGGATAGTACAATCTGGAAATGAAGCAGTCGGGATTTTAACTATAACACCAAGTGAAGCATCAATTATCGCTGTTGATATAGCGACAAAAGCTGCTGAAATAGAAATTGGCTTTGTCGACAGATTTTCAGGTGCGGTGGTTATAATAGGGGATGTTTCCTCAGTTAAAATTGCTTTAGAAAACATTTTAGAAACCATGGAAAGTCTTTTAGATTTTACTGTTGCACCTTTATCTAGCACTTAATGGATACGAAATTATCCTTACCATGTTAATGGAAGACAATGGTATTTGTTATGATGTTCATAATGAAAATATCTTTAACTTGAGATTGCATATTATAACTAGTTTTGTAAAAAAATAAATTATCGGGAAAAATTGATATTGAATCCATTAATGAAGGGGCAAAAATTATAATTATACCTAAAATTAAAATATAAACTATGACAATGAGGTTATAGATAAAAGCAAAGGCGCTTAATAAGGGGACAATTATAGACCTTTTATTAAGCGTTTGTTTTTTGAAAAATTTTAAAATATTCAACATATTTAAAGGGAGTAGATAAAATGTCAGAAACTTTATTAAGCGTTGGTATTGATATTGGAACATCAACAACACAATTAATTTTATCAGAACTTTCAATTGAAAATATGGCATCAGTTTTTACAATTCCAAGAGTTTCTATTACGGATAAAAAGGTGATATTTAAGAGTGATATTATCTTTACTCCTATATTAGAAAACAATCTAATAGATTCAGATAGTATAAAGGCATTTGTAGAGCAGCAATACAAAAGAGCAGGTATCACAAAATCAGATATTCAGACTGGGGCAGTCATTATAACTGGGGAAACAGTCCGAAAGGAAAATGCCCAGACAGTCGCTAAAGCTTTAAGTGGCTTTGCTGGAGATTTTGTTGTGGCAACAGCTGGCCCTGATTTAGAGAGTATTATCGCTGGTAAAGGGGCAGGCACTTATTCCTATTCTGAAAGCCAACACACAACGGCTGTAAACCTTGATATTGGAGGCGGGACAACAAATCTAGCAGTATTTAACGATGGGGATATTGAGGATACGGCTTGCTTTGATATTGGAGGTCGCTTGATAAAGGTGGATACCAATGAAATCATTCGTTATATTTCCCCAAAAGTAAGGGAAATCATAAAAAGAGAAGCTTTAGATATTCACCTAGATGAAAAGATAAATCTTAAGGAACTAAATAAACTTTTAGATATATTTGTACAGGTACTAGAAAACAGCATTGGATTAGGTGAAAAGAACCCTTATTTTGACTTGCTGATAACCAACAAACCATTGAGCACAAAGCTGCAAATTAAATGTATTTCATTTTCTGGTGGCGTAGCAGATGGCATTACAAAAGAAAGTTTACAAGATCCCTTTGAATATGGTGATATTGGACTTTTGTTAGGCAAGAAAATAAGTGGCTCACTCCTTATGACAGCCCTTAAGGTGATTCCAGCAGTAGAAACCATTCGTGCAACTGTAGTAGGAGCAGGATCACACACCACTGATGTTTCTGGAAGTACAATCACCTATAAAGAAGACATACTTCCACTTAAGAATATCCCCATCTTACAGTTATCCAAAGATGATGAAAGTACGTATAATTGTGGGAATTTAGGAGATATTATTCAAGAAAAAGTAAAATGGTTTATGGTAGACGGGGAAGTGCAAATTATTGGATTAGGTGTAGAAGGTGTACATAGTCCTTCCTTCAAATTTATTCAAGATTTAGCAAAAGAAATAATAAAGGGTTTAGATTTGTTGATTAAGGAGAAATTGCCACTTGTTATTGTAGTGAAAGAAGATATGGCAAAGGCACTAGGCCATAGCCTGTATGCACATCTTCCTAAAGATTATCCATTTATATGTATAGATAGTGTTCATGTACGAAATGGAGATTATATCGACATTGGAAAGCCCATTGCAGAAGGTTCTGTTTTACCAGTAGTTATAAAGACACTAGTATTTAATTAAAGATAAAAGGAGGATGTACAATGATTTTAAAGACAAAGCTTTTTGGCAAAACCTATCAATTTTCATCCGTAATGGAAGTTATGGGGAAGGCTAATGAAGAAAAATCTGGGGATAATTTAGCTGGAGTTGCGGCAGGTAGTGCTGAAGAAAGAGTTGCAGCTAAAGTTGTTCTATCACAATTAACGCTTTCAGATTTATTTAACAACCCTGCAGTGCCATATGAAAAGGATGAGGTAACACGCATTATTATTGATAATGTTAATCTTAGAACTTATGAAAAGATTAAAAATTGGACAGTAGCTGAATTAAGAGAATGGATTTTAAATAGCAATACGACAAACTATGATATTCATCGTATATCAAATGGTCTAACTGCTGAAATGGTAGCAGCAGTTGCCAAAATTATGTCCAACTTAGACTTAATAGTAGGAGCTCAAAAGATCACAATAACTAAGACTGCTAATACCACAATTGGTATTCCAGGAACTTTTTCAACCCGTTTACAACCAAATCATCCTACTGATAATGTGGATGGTATCATGGCTTCAGTTATGGAAGGCTTATCTATGGGAGCTGGAGATGCAGTAATAGGTCTAAATCCAGTAGACGATACAACAGAAAGTGTAAAGCGTATTCTTCATAAGTTTAATGATTTTATCAATGAGTGGGAAATACCAACACAACATGTTGTTTTAGCTCACGTAGCTACTCAGATGGAAGCAATGGAGCAAGGAGCTCCAACAGGATTAGTATTCCAATCCATCGCAGGATCTGAAAAAGGAAATGCAGCTTTTGGGATTTCTGCTAAGATGCTTTCAGAAGCAAAGGACATGGCTTTAAAGTTGGGGACGGCAGTTGGTCCAAATGTTATGTACTTTGAGACAGGTCAAGGTTCAGAACTTTCTTCCGATGCTCATAATGGTGTAGATCAACTGACTATGGAAGCTAGATGTTATGGATTTGCAAAATATTTTGATCCGTTCCTTGTTAATACAGTTGTTGGATTTATTGGGCCAGAATATCTGTATGACTCTAAACAAGTTATCCGTGCAGGTCTAGAGGATCATTTTATGGGTAAGTTAACTGGTATTTCCATGGGCTGTGATGTTTGTTACACCAACCATATGAAGGCAGATCAAAATGATGCTGAAAACTTAACAGTTTTACTTGCAACAGCTGGTGTAAACTTTATCATGGCTATTCCAAATGGTGATGATATTATGTTGAATTATCAAACCACAGGATACCATGAAGGTGCATCAATTAGACAATTATTAAATAAACGAACAATAAAAGAATTTGACCAATGGTTAGAAAAAATGGGATTCAGTGAAAATGGACGTTTAACTTCTAAAGCTGGTGATGCATCTGTATTCTTAAAGCATTAAATATTTCTAAGAGGAGGGATAACTAATGGATGAATTAAACTTAAAAGAAATGATTAAATCAATTTTAAATGAAATGGTAGATGAAGTATCACCAGTTATAAATGGTTCAACCACAAAAACAACTGTAGACATAATGCAATCTGCTAAGCCCCAGAAAGTTGAAGAGGGATTTATACCAGATATTACAGAAGTAGATATTCGCAATCAATTTTTAGTGCCAGATCCAGTAGATAAAGAAGGTTATCTAAAAATGAAATCCTATACACCAGCTCGCTTGGGATTATGGAGGGCAGGTACAAGATATATGACAGAACCTAGTCTTCGATTCCGTGCTGACCATGCTGCTGCCCAAGATGCTGTATTCTCTTATGTTAGCGAAGATTTAATTAAAGAGCTTGGATTTCTAGAGGTTGCTACTGAATGCAAGGATAAAGATGAATATATTACACGTCCAGATTTAGGTCGTAAGTTTTCAAATGAAGCAATAAATAGAATAAAAGAGGCTGTGAAACCAAATCAGAAAGTACAGGTTATCGTTGGTGATGGCTTAAGTTCAGCAGCAATAGAGGCAAATATTAGAGATGTTTTGCCTTCCTTACGACAAGGCCTTAAGATGTTTGGACTTGACTTTGGAGAGGTTGTCTTTATAAAACATTGTCGCGTACCAGCTATGGATCAGATTGGTGAAGCAACAGGAGCTGATGTGGTCTGTCTTTTAATCGGAGAAAGGCCAGGTCTTGTTACATCGGAATCTATGAGTGCATATATAGCTTATAAACCAACCATTGGTATGCCAGAGGCTAGAAGGACAGTAGTCTCCAATATTCATAGACAAGGAACCCCAGCAGTAGAAGCAGGAGCATATATTGCTGAAATTATCAAGAGAATGTTAGATAATAAAGCGTCTGGCTTAGATTTAAAAGAAAAATAAAAAGCTACTTGATTTAAAGAGGAGGTTTCCTAATGAAAAATGAACGATTAGGTGCAAATGTTCTAAGTGTGAAAATCATTCCAAATGTTGATGATGGATTGGCAAAGGAATTAAAATTAGCACCAAACCAAAAAAGCTTAGGGATTATTACATCTGATTCTGATGATGTAACATATGTAGCATTAGATGAAGCAACGAAGGCATCAGATGTAGAAGTTGTATATGCAAGAAGTATGTATGCTGGAGCTGCTAATGCTTCTACAAAATTAGCAGGAGAAGTTATTGGAATTTTAGCAGGTCCAAGTCCAGCAGAGATACGAAGTGGTCTAGATCGTGCTATTGAGGTAATAGAAAATGAAGCTAGCTTTTATAGTGCAAATGATGATAATTCAATAATTTATTTTGCCCATTGCGTATCTAGAACAGGTTCTTATCTTTCAAAAGGAGCAAATGTTAAAGAAGGAGAAGCCATTGCTTATTTAATAGCACCACCGCTTGAAGCAGTTGTAGCTATTGATTCGGCTTTGAAAGCTGCTGATGTAAAAATGAATGTATTTTATGGGCCTCCATCTGAAACAAACTTTGCAGGAGCATTATTAACAGGGTCACAATCTGCTTGTAGAGCAGCATGTGAAGCATTTGCCAAAGCTGTGGAAGCCGTTGCTGATAGCCCAACCAGCTATTAGGTGGTGGTTAATTATGGCTAAGGCATTGGGTTTAATTGAAGTACGTGGAAAGTTAGGAGCAATCCTAGCAGCAGATGCAGCTGTAAAGGCGGCAAATGTAACTCTATTTGGAAGTGAAGTAATCCGTGGAGGATTGACAACAATTCATATTATTGGAGATGTTGCGGCAGTGAAAGCAGCAGTTGAGGCAGGTGAATTTGCTGTGGCAAATAAGAATTGTCTAATCAGTAGCCATGTTATCCCACGTTTGGATAACCAAGTTGAGCAGATGTTGATGAAATCATTTGGTAAGAAAGAAGATAATCCTTCGGATTCAAAGGAATCAAATCAACCCATTATGGAAGAAATAGAGAAAGACGAAATAGTGGAAGAAAAAAAGGATACTTTACTCGTACCTTTGAATGAATCAAAAGAAATTCTGCAAGAAAATTTGGAACATGGAGCAGATACAATTGTAGATTCGTTCTTTAATAAAAGAGAACTAGAAAAAATGAAAGTGGCTGACTTACGTTCACTTGCATATAAATTAAATCTTTCTACCATAAAGAAATCAGAAATTAGATCTGCTAATAAAGCAGTGCTTATTGAAGCATTGCTAGATAAAGGAGTTGAACATTAATGGGATTGATAGATAAAGACCTTGTTTCAGTTCAAGAAACTAGGGATCTACTGAAGAAAGCAAAAGAAGCACAAAAAGAAATTGCTAAGTTATCTCAAGAACAAATCGACACCATTTGCAAGGCTATAGCAAAGGCAGCTTTTGACAATCGTGTGAAACTAGCTAAAATGGCGCAAGAAGAAACAGGATTTGGAAGATGGCAAGATAAAGTCCTTAAAAATGCCTTTGCATCAAGAGATTTATTAAATGCAATTAAAGATATGAAGACAGTTGGTATAATCACAAATAATATAGAAGCTAAATATATGGAAGTAGCGGTTCCTGTTGGAGTGATTGCAGGTCTTATTCCTTCAACAAATCCGACATCAACAGTTATCTATAAAGCACTAATAAGCATTAAGGCAGGAAATGCTATTGTGTTTTCACCTCATCCAAGTGCAGTAAATTGTATCAAGGAAACAGTTCGCATTATAAATGAAGCAGGAAAAAGTGTTGGCTTACCAGATGGTGCTATTAGTGTAATTACAACAGTTACAATAGAGGCAACAAATGAATTAATGAAAAGTGAAAATACAGACTTAATTCTTGCTACTGGTGGGTCTGCAATGGTTCGTGCAGCATATTCCTCTGGAACACCAGCAATTGGAGTTGGGCCGGGTAATGGACCTGCATTTATAGAACGTAGTGCGAATATCCCAAAAGCAGTTGAGCTTATTCTTGCATCTAAGACATTTGATAATGGTACAGTTTGTGCATCTGAACAGTCTATTATCGTTGAAGAAGTTAGTAAAGAAAAAGTGATTGCAGAATTCAAGAAACAAGGTGGTTATTTTTTATCAAAAGAAGATGCCCTGAAACTTGAAAAGTATATTCTACGACCAAACGGTACAATGAATCCTAAGATAGTTGGAAGGACTGCACAGGTTGTTGCTGAATTAGCTGGTATTTCTGTACCAGAAGATGCAAAAGTTCTTATTGCTGAAGAGACACGTGTTGGTAATCTTGCACCTTATTCAAGGGAAAAATTATCACCAATTTTAGCTTTTTATACGGTAAATACTTGGGAAGAAGCTCGCGATTTAAGTATGGAGATCTTATACTTTGAAGGTGCAGGACACACCATGGTTATTCACACAACAAACAAAAGAATTACAGAAGAGTTTGCCTTAAAAGTACCAGTTTCACGGCTACTAATAAACTGTTCGGCTACATTAGGTGGAATAGGAGCAACTACAAACCTTATGCCTGCCTTGACACTAGGTTGTGGAGCTATAGGAGGAAGTTCTACTTCTGACAATGTTGGGCCACAGAATTTATTTAATCTTCGCCGAGTTGTTTATGGCGTTAGGACATTAGATGAAATACGTGGAGAAGATATATTTGAAGAAGTTAGTGCTATAGCTGTTGAAGACTTGGGACTTAGTAAGGATCAATTGGTAGATTTACTTGTTGAACGTGTTCTACAAAAGTTAAAGTAAGTAAAGAGTAACGCAATAACATTGATAACAAAATAAAAATATAAAAAATCTAGGAGGATATTATAATGGCTAATACAAACGCATTAGGTATGATTGAAACAAAAGGATTGGTAGCAGCAGTAGAGGCAGCAGATGCAATGGTTAAAGCAGCAAATGTAACATTAATTGGAAAAGAGCAAGTAGGTGGCGGATTAGTAACAGTTATGGTTCGTGGAGATGTAGGAGCTGTTAAAGCTGCAACAGATGCTGGAGCAGCAGCGGCAGAGGCAGTTGGTGAATTAATATCTGTTCATGTAATACCACGTCCACATATGGAAGTAGATGTGATTCTACCAAAATACGATACTCAATCATAACTAGGTTTCGAACATTCACGATGAAAGCTTAAAGTTGGAAGATAAAAAGTGGGGCTGAGGCATAATAAAAGCTTATGCCCAGCCTTTTCTTTATCGAGGGGAAGTGAATACTAATGGCTATTTTAACGGAAAGTAAAATAAAAAAACTACTCCGTACGACGAAATTAAAAGAAACAAAACTCTTAGTTTTAGAACCTGGAACTGTAATTACACCTTCTGCAAAAGAATATCTAAAGGATATTACTATTGAATATATGGAAATACCAGAATCATCTGATACTAAGGAGAAAGAAGAAACTTTTCCAATGACTCAGTTAGAAGTAAGCGAACCAAAAAATGTAGAAAATATTCAAGAGACTTTAATGTATGATAATAGAAAAAAGCAGAAAATGTGGAAGAGTCACTTAACTTATCAAGTTAAAATTGATATTATAATAAGCCATATTCTAACTTTACAAAAGAAAAGTCACCATATAGGAAAGATGGAGTTAGTAGGGGCTTTAAATACTATCTTAATTGTAGTCAAGACAATAGCAACGGAGATTTTAGCTTCAGACAAATTAGATCTGGTACAGGAAATTGAAAAGTGGTTGGAAGACAAAAAGTCATACGTTGCCAGTTTATATCCGGAAGGCTCCTTTATTCCAACTTATAAAGATGAAGAATATGTCATAGATTTATTTGAGTTACATGCATATTTACAAGAACTAGAATATTTTATTGCTAAAGAAATGAAAGAGATTCTAACATCTGAGGATTATATAAATTGCATTTCAATAGTGACTATTTTAAAGGATTATTGTTGGATTTTGATTGTGCAGTCAAAAGAAAATTCAGTAGAATAGGGGCGAGAATATGACTAAAAATAATATTGATACAATCGTGGATACAGTTGTCTCTCGTATATACGAAGTAATGGATCAAACTTTTGAAATTGAAGCAAGTGGACGCCATATCCATTTAAATCGGGAGGCAATAGATTCTCTCTTTGGAGATGGTTATCAATTACATCCATCGAAATATTTATCACAGCCAGGCGAATTTGCATCAGAAGAACGAGTGAGTATTAAAGGACCTAAAGGCATTATTCATAATGTTATAATTCTTGGGCCGGAACGGAAAAACTGTCAAGTGGAGGTTTCGTTAACAGATGCACGTTCACTAGGTGTAAATGCGCCGGTTCAATTAAGTGGAAATATTGAAAACACTCCAGGAATTATTATGATGAATGGCTCTAAGTCTTTTGTCTTAGATAGAGGTGTCATAGTTGCAAAACGCCATCTTCATGTAAAAGATATAGATGCTGAAAGGTTAGGTGTCAAAGATAAAGAGAGAGTATCTGTTCAGGTGTTTAGTGAAAGACCACTCATATTTGATGACGTTATAGTGAGAGTAAGTCCCAAGTTTGAGACTTCTATGCACATTGATTACGATGAAGCAAATGCCTGCGGTCATAAGAAAGGTGTACGAGGACGTATTGTTAAGAGGTGATATATGTGGATAACATTGAAATAATAGTACAAAAAATCACAGATATTATTATACAACGTTTACAGAAGGAAGAACCTAGGAGGACAGTTACATTTTTAGGGAGAGAATATTCAAGTATTCGGACTTACTATGAAAAAAGAGGCTATGAGATAGTGTCAGTTAAAGATAAATTTAGTACAGATATAGTAATCGTTACTGAACTGTCTATTTTAAATATGAATCGGATAGCACTAGGACTTCCTCAAACAGAAGATGAAGTAATTATTTGGGAGCGTTTATTGAATAAGAAGGATGTTATTTTTTTAGAAGAAGGAATGGAGCTTCAGGCAAGTCAACATGTGGCTCCAAGAGCATTGTTACAGGTTCTTGTGAATAATAAAAACCAATTGGTAAGGTACGGTGCTTCTATACTTCCATTAAAGAATTTTGAAAAGATAAATGAAATTATAAATAAGGAAGTAAAAGATGTAATTCGTAAAAGTGATAAGAAGGAACTTCTTACCGTAGAAAAAGTACGGAAACTGAACTTACAGGCAGGAGATATTTTTGAAGCAGATAAGAACATCATTATTACAGCATTGGCTAGAGATTATATGCGTGATTTAGGTGTTCAGATAGTATAGAAAGGAGCATACTATGTTCATTGGAAAAGTTGTTGGTAGCTTATGGGCTACTCGCAAGGATGAAAAGTTAAATGGTTTGAAATTTCTACTCATTGAAAAACAACTAAACGAACATGAGTCTGATCCTGCTCTAGTTGTTGCAGTTGATCATGTAGGTGCTGGCATTGGAGAAGCTGTGCTGATTACGACTGGTAGCTCTGGTCGTCTATCTTTTGATGGTAAAAGTATTCCTGTTGATATGGTTATTGTCGGTATTATAGACACTGTGGACTATCCAAAGGAATAATAAAAGCTGCTATTTATAACGAGGCTAAGGCCTCGTTGTAGTGGTGTGTTGCGATTGTTGTACAATTGCTGGCCTTACTAAAAATAGAATGGAGTGAAATGAATGAGTATAAGTGAAATGATAATTTGGATTATGGCAATTATAATGGTCATAGGCGCAATCGACCGTTCACTGGGTAATAAAACTGGTTTAGGTCAACAATTTGAGGAAGGAATACTAGCAATGGGTTCTTTAGCACTTTCAATGGCTGGTATAATCGTTATAGCACCCAAGTTATCTGATTGGTTAAGTCCTATAGTGGTTCCACTATATAAATTGTTAGGAGCAGATCCAGCAATGTTTGCAGGAACTTTATTAGCAAATGATATGGGGGGGTTTTTCTTAGCACAACAAATGACTACTGATCCATTAATTAGACTTTTCTCAGGTGGTATTTTAGGAGCCATGATGGGGGCGACAATTGTATTTACAATCCCAGTGGGATTGGGTATTATCAGCAAGGAAGATACAAAGTATCTGGCACAAGGGGTATTATGCGGCATTGTGACTATTCCAATTGGAGCATTAGTTGCAGGAATTTTGATGGGTATGCCAATAGTTAAAGTCTTTATGAATTTAATACCTATAATAGCTGTAGCGATTTTAATTTCAATTGGACTATTTAAAATCCCTGAAGGAATGATTAAAGGATTCAATATATTTGGGAAAATTATAGTAGCTGTTGCAGCCATTGGGCTGGCAATTGGTGGGTTAGACTTACTATTAGGTATCAAAATATTTGAAAATCAAGATACACTTGAAGTTGGATTTCAAACAGTTGGTGGTATTGCCATTACTTTAGCCGGTGCTTATGGATTGGTGTTCTTGATCACAAAGCTATTTAAGAAGCCATTGATGAAACTAGGTCACTTGTTAGGAATGAATGATATTGCAGCAGCAGGTCTAATTGCATCTCTTGCTAACAACATCGCCATGTTCCAAACAGTAAAGGGTATGGATAAACGTGGCAAGGTAATTAATATTGCTTTTGCAGTTTCAGCATCCTTTGCATTTGGTGACCATTTAGGATTTACGGCTGGTGTTGCACCAGAATTGATTGTTCCAATGATTATTGGTAAGCTAGTCGGTGGTATTTCTGCCATTCTTGTTGCCATATTTCTATCTAACCGTGTATTTAGGATTGAATAAAGCTAATACTATAGAGATTTAAGTACGGATGGAGGTAAGATGTTGAATATAGACAGATCAGAAATTGAAAAGCTAGTTCGTAGTATCATAATGGAAGAATACAGTAATAAGTTAAATGGTGCTTCAAAGAGGAATGTTGACCCCAGTGGAGTAATGGCAATTTCTTTGCCATTGTTTTCTGTAAGTGAAGAAGATCGACTGGACACAGGCAACCCTAATCATAAAGTATATACGAAGGATTTAGTATCACTTACTGAAAGCCCTAGATTGGGTTGTGGCCTAATGGTAATGGAAGATACTACCTTCGACTGGACTTTAGGATATGATGAAATAGATTATATTATTGAAGGAACTCTGACTATTATCATAGATGGACGGCGAATAACTGCCAATGCAGGAGAATTGATTTTGATTCCAAGAGATTCAAGTATTCAGTTTTCAGTTGAAGGAAAGGCAAGGTTTATCTATGTGACTTATCCAGCTGATTGGCAATCATAAATTCTAGAAAAGCAAATTGGTATATACATGACTAAAAGACATGTTATGAATCCTAATACCCCAATTACTTTTATTGTTCTCTCCATAGAAATGCTCCTCTCTATGTTTGTATTCAAGCCGCTACACTTGTAGCGGTTTATTTCATATAGTATAATATAGTATACGTAGAGAATAAATAAGGTAAAAACAAGCACTACAAAGGAGACGATTTTGTGGCGGTTTCAAGTAGAGGAGATGTAAGGTGATATTATGAGAATTCAGCCAGAAGGACAGCCATCAGCACTGAACCCGAGCATGTAGGATTTATCTGTTTGAGCATTAATACTCCCTAATCATAGTCTTAGTAGAATAGGATAAAGTTAAAATACAATCTATACTTTGAAAGGAGAAATTAAATGAAATCACGAATTATATACATACTTCTTGTGTTTCTGTTAAGTACTTCAATTACTGCGTGTCGGAGCAGTAAAAACAATTTAAACTCAAATAATAGCAGTAGTGGAAGTGATAGTAAAATTACTGACACAAGCCTTTCTTCAGATAGTGAAAGTGAAAATACAAATGCCACGATGCCATCTAATAATAATTCGGTATTAGAAGCATATAAATCAGTATTGTTAAATAATGATGAATTTTTCAGCATTGATAGCAAGAAAAAATTATCTTTGAATGATTTTTTAACTAACAAAGAGATTAATGGAACCATCTTTGAAGTGACACACTTTACAGTACTTGATATGGATAGTGATGAGGTACCTGAAGCTGTTCTTGAATTAGCAGTAGATAATAATCCAGAGTTTTACGAAGTCTTGCATTATATGAATGATACAATTTATGGATACAATATTGTATACAGAGGCTTAGAAGCGCTTAAAACAGACGGAACATTTCAGTATTCAAACGGTGCAGCAGATAATGGATATGGAAAATTGAAATTCCAATCAAATGCCTATGAAACTGATATATTGGGATATGTGAAATCAATCCAAAACAATGATAACATAACTATAGGATACTTCATTAATAATAAATCCGCTACAGAAGAATCCTATAATTCTTTCATGAAAGAAGAAGATGAAAAAAAAGATGTAGTTTGGCATGAATTTTCTCAAAAGAATGTTGAAACAGAACTCTCTGTGCATCTAACATTGCAGGATGAAGAAATGAAACCAATGGAAGTTTATAGTGGACATAGCAAGGAAGAAATAGAAGATTTTGCAAAAAAAGTTGTTGAATTAATCCAAAATGATGAAAGTCAGGATTTGGCAGAAATTATTCAATATCCACTTAATGTTAATCTAGATGAACAAAAAATATATATCAAGGATAAAGACACATTTCTTGAAAAATACAATCTGATATTTAATGATAAATTTAAGTTGCAAATTAAAGATGCATACACAAAGGATATATGGGGGAATTCGGTTGGATTTATAATAGGGAATGGAGATATATGGTTCGCTAATGATTCATCAGATAGTAAGCTTAAGATTATAGTTATTAATAGCGGAAAGGGTGAAATGCCGAAAGGTGAGGAAGGGAATGGAATAACACGGGGATAATAAAAGTAGATTTTGAAGTAAGTTTTACATGAAAAGATTGTATATGATCACTGTTACGGCATTCACGGATTCTTTCCAACCAAATCCCGGACCTTACGGTCATAACTCAGGTAATGAATAAATAAAGAGCAACCGCTGTCTATATTATTTAATTTGTAAGGACAGTGGTTACTCATATATAATCTGTTTATAATTTTACCACATTTTTCTTATGAAATGATTTAGCAGTTATTATACATTAGAGTTTAGTGATATTCACTTTTTCTTCTTTTTCCCCTTGACTCTTCCGTTGGGGAAACAGTTATTATATAATTAATAAAAATGAAAAGGGGAAAACAAACTATGCCTGATTTATTAAAAATCAAAGAAGTATCAAGCAGGTATGATGTGACTGCCCGTACTCTTCGATATTATGAAGATATGGGATTGATAAACAGTCAAAGAAGTGATGACTATGCGTATAGAATGTACGATGAATCCTCAATAAAACGATTGGAGCAGGTTCTTATACTTCGTAAATTGAACATTAGCATTAAAGATATTCAGAGAATTTTTCGATCATCCAGTTCCGAGATAGTTTTAGAAGTTCTAGGCAAAAAAATTTCTGATATTGATGATGAAGTTGCTCTTCTGCATGAGCTTAAAAAAATAGTTTTAGAATTTATTATGCAAATTCATAGAATTGATTTTCAGAAGGATTCTGATGTAAAACTTTTATATGAGAAAGCAAAGGAAGTTGAGCAGCAGATAATTAATGTCGGGTATGAAGGAAATCCTGCACGCGTTAACAGGCTTTTGAATATTACCGAAAAGCTTAAAAAAGCACCGGAAGTCAGAATTGTAGAAATACCAAAGTGTAGAATGGCTTCATCAGGTTATTTTAATGATTTAAGTGAAGTTATAGGAAGCTTTGGCAAATGGTTCTCCGAATATGACAAAAAACGAAAAGGTATATCATTTTCACCACTTGATTTTATGTTTTTTGAACCGGATGGCAGAGGAATGTGGTTATTTGCTGTTGAAGACTGGGTAACAGAAAAAGATACAGACGGTTACGAAATAATTGAGTTTGAAGGTGGTCTGTACGCAAATGCGGTATCCATCGATGGTGATGATGATATCAATGGCAGGGTATATACCGGAATTAAAGCTTGGATTGACAGTAGTGGATTTGAACTTGACGAGCGTGAAGGACACAGGGCAATGTGCCATATGATTGTAGGTGAGAAAATGAACCGTGGACTTGGATATAAGCAGCTTGACATATTTGTACCTATTAAACTGCGTCCAGTAAAGAATGACAGTCTTAATGCTTCATTAGAATAGGTCAGGTAGTGAGTGACTGAATAAAATGTAAAATGCTAAAATGTTTTATAAACAAAATATTAAGGAAAAGGAGAAAATCTATAATGCCGGATATAAAGAAAATAAGGCAAGCCATGATTGAAGAAAGGATCTCGGAGGAGATAATATCTAAAATCAATTTTACAGATCCAGGCGGTAATGATCCACTACCTGTCATTGCGATAATTAATCAAATGGATTCCATGCTCTCACATGAGCAATGCTTATCAGTAATGGAAAAACAAGGATGCTGTAAAAGTGGACAAAGAGACAAGGAATGTAAAAAATTCGGCAAGCAAAATATTGGCAGATCACTTAATGAAAAGATCGAACTACTTTCCTCAATTCAATATATGGGAACCCCAAAACTTAATGAAGATGGTACTATTACAACGGGTATTTTTTGGTTTCAAGATGGTGTATACAATTGTGCTTGCCCGTCAATTAAAAAGTTGAAAAAGCCTGTTTCAGTTACTTCTACATATTGCGGATGCTGCGCCGGACACTTTTTATATCATTATCAAAACGCCTTGCAGCTTAAGTTGAAATTGAAAGAAATTAAATCTTCCCCGATTAGCACAAATGGTTCAAAACCCTGCGAGTTTATTTTTGAAGTAATACAGATGCTTTAATTAAAAAGTATATTCTACCTCTAAGGGGGGACCGAGTTCAGCATCTTTTTTGTATCCTATAAATAAAGATTTGCTCCCCACAATAAGCTCGT
Organism: uncultured Tissierella sp.; assembly: GCF_902479755.1. Classification (NCBI taxonomy): domain Bacteria; kingdom Bacillati; phylum Bacillota; class Tissierellia; order Tissierellales; family Tissierellaceae; genus Tissierella; species uncultured Tissierella sp. The sequence goes on from NZ_CABSQO010000004.1 coordinate 132,701, forward strand.
GCTAAAATGAAAATAAGGTTTTGATTTAGCTTAGTGACTTTATTAGGATTATAGAAGGCGGAGCAGGAATAGAAGAATTTGATATTGATTTATATTTTATGGATAATTGAGGAAATGATAGTGTTTGAGGATTAGAAGGTAGTTGTAAGTTTGCTCGAAGGGAGAGAGTGGTTGGGTATATAATTGAATAAATTTAGAATGGTTTATGAGCTAGTTGGATAATTCTGACTGGCTTTCTTCTTATGGATAAGCTAGAAAATATAATGAATTAATAACTTGAATCATAAGAATAAATTGATTCTATTACAAATTTTTAGTTAAAACAAATGTATTTCATCTATTTATGCAACTTAGACATTTCAAATTGTAAGATAAGCAGCAGAATGTTGTAATTAAGAAGATAATTGATATAATTTATATGGAAGGAGGAAAAAAATTGAAGGTCAACTATTATGAAGATAAAATGATAGAAGAAAATCGCGTGGATGTATTCTATAGTGAGAAAGACCATGAAATCATCGGAATTATGAACTATTTACAATCATACGAAATAATTTTAGGAAAGAATGGGGAATTAACGAAAAAGATACTTCCCAATGATATATTTTACTTGGAAACTGTAGAGAGACGTTGTTATGCGTATTTAGAAAGTGAAGTTTACCAGATAGACTTTACTTTGAAAAATTTTCAGGAACGATTTCAAAGCAATGGCTTTATTCAAATTGGAAAATCTATGATAGTAAATATATACAGAATAGACAGAGTTAAAACAGATTCAAATATGAGAATGCGTCTGATTATGGAAAATGGGGAAGTGCTTATCTTGAATAGAACTTTTAAAAAGAATTTTATGGAATATTTGAGAAACATACAGGAGGCAGAAAATGAAGATTATAGATAAAAAAACATTTATTCCAACAGTATGTGTTGTTTACACTATTCTATCTATGAGTAAAATCATACTAGAAGCTATTATACAAAATGAATTTGGGAATTATCAATCAAATTTGCTTATGATGATTTTTGTGTCATTTATTGCAACATTAGTTCTTTCACAACATTATAGACTACAGCAGATTCCATTGCCACTAGTAATTATTGGACAATATTTAGTGTTAATTGGGATTATATTATTAATTATTTGGATTTCAGGATTATATACGGATTTACATCCTAATGCATATAGAGATATGTTTTTATCATTTACAATTCCCTATATTATAGGTGCTGCTATTTATTATTTAAATGTGTTTTGGGAAGTGAAAAATGCTAATCAAATGTTAAAAAATATAAAGAAGAAAGGGGATTAGATATGGATAATAAAGTTACTGGGTGGGATTATTTCTCTTTAGGAATGCTTGCATTTGCTGGATTAGGGCTAGAGGCGTTATATGCTTATGTGTTAGAACCGATGATATATGGAGTCACAATGCAGGACTGGAATACAAGTCAGACAATCATTCACTGGATTATAACCTGTATTTCTTGGGGGATAGTAAGCTATTTGCTCATTCTTGCATCTAAGAAGAAGTATCAGTTTAATCTTTTTGAAACATCAGATAAGATGACAAAATGGCAATGGGCATCTGTTATATTTTGTGTTGTTATAGCATTAATAGCAAGTTACATAGATTGGAAAGGATTTAAGGTTATTAGAGAGTTTCAGAGTAAAGGGTTATTATTATTTGTTTTTCAGTATATATACTATGCATTTGAAACAGTGTTATTTATGCTTATCATAATTTTTACGCAGAAGGCATTTGAGGTATGGTATAAAAGAAAAAACATCCCATATGGAGGAATAATTTGTGGAATTACATGGGGATTTGCCCATGCATTTACAAAAGGTAGTATATGGATTGGATTAGAAGGAATTGTCTTGGGATTTTTGCTAGGAGTAACTTATTTGTTAGTAAATAGAGATATAAAGAAAACATATATAGTATTGTTTATTATGTTTGCACTATAGTTATCTAATATAGCTGCATATTATGTTAGTATATAGGTATAGATATAAATTCAATAAGAAAAGTAAAAATATCCCGAAAGAAAAAAGAAAATGAATTATACTCACGTCCGATTTTGGACGTGTTTTTCACTTTTGATACTATATAGAGTCAATTGTAGGAAATATGAATAAAATAAGACCAGCTATTAAATGTCAAGAAAAAATTTAATTTATTTTGCCTTGGAAATT